>JBAQWM010000162.1:0-2973 GCA_049298915.1 Steroidobacteraceae bacterium
GGCCAGCCCCATGCGCGGGTCTTCATCCCGGAGCCGCTGCGCGCGTCGCTGCGCGCCGGGAGCGCTGCGATCGTGCGTCTAGATGGCTCGAAGCGCGAATGGCGCGGCGAGCTTCGTTATATTTCCTCGGAGGCCGCCTTTACACCTTATTACGCGCTCAACGAGCGTGATCGCAGCCGGCTGTCATTTCTCGCCGAAATCGTGTTGACGGAAGCCGAGGCTGCCGATCTTCCGGGCGGCATGCCGGTCGAGGTGACGATGCAGGAGCGACAGGCGGCGCCGTGACCATCGCGATCTCCGCGCACGGGCTCACCCGGCACTTCGGCGCGGTCCGCGCCGTCAATGGCATCGACCTCGAGGTGCGGCGTGCGCAGATCTACGGTTTCCTGGGCCCCAACGGTTCCGGCAAGTCGACCACGATCCGCATGCTGTGCGGCCTGCTGGTGCCCACCAGCGGCACGGTGAATGTGCTGGGCCATGAAATGCCGCGCGAGGCCGAGACGGTGCGGCGCAAGCTCGGCTACATGACGCAGCGCTTCTCGCTCTGGGACGATCTGACGGTCACCGAGAATCTGGAGTTCATGTGCCGCATCTATGGGCTCAGCGCCGCGACCCGCCGCAGCCGCATGCAGGAACGGATCCACGACTACGATCTGCGCTCATTCGTCGGGCAGCGTGCCGGAACACTGAGTGGCGGGCAGCGCCAGCGTCTGGCGCTCGCCGCCGCGACACTCCACGACCCGGAACTCCTGCTGCTCGACGAGCCGACCAGCGCGGTGGATCCGCAGAATCGCCGTGATTTCTGGGAGAACCTGTTTGCGCTGGTGGCAGCCGGCACGACGATCCTGGTCTCGACGCATTACATGGACGAGGCGGAGCGCTGCCACCGGCTCGCGATCCTGGATCTCGGCCGCATCGCGGCCGAAGGCGAGCCGAAGCAGCTCGCGCGCGCCATCGACGCGACCGTCATCGAGATCGAATGCGCGGATCTCACCGCCGCGCGTCGCGCGCTCGCGACGGTGCCGGAGGTCAGGAGCGTCGCGCAGCTCGGCAACCGCCTGCACGTGCTGGTGCATCGCGACGCGGCCGATCCCGAGGGCCAGCTGGCGTCCTGCCTCGCAGGCTACTGCGCGGACGCACGGGTCGAACGGGTCGGCGCGACACTCGAGGATGTATTCGTCGCCGCCACGCAATTACGGCGGTCCGCCTTCGAGCGCGCCGCATGATCTGGCTTGACCGCATGCTCGCCATTGCCGCCAAGGAGGCGCGGCAGCTTGCGCGTGACCGGGTCACGTTCGGAATGATCATCGGCGTTCCGGTGCTGCAGATGCTGCTGTTCGGCTACGCGATCAATTTCGACGTGCGCGACGTGGACGCGGCAGTGCTGGATCTTTCGCGCAGTTCGCTGTCGCGGCAGCTGGTCGGCGACCTGCAGGCGACCCAGGTGCTACGGGTCGTGCGCGCGGCGGACAGCGAGCAGGAGCTGCGTGATCTGATGCAGCGCGGCGAAGTCAGGGTCGGCATCGTGATCGCCGCTGACATCGAGCGCCGCCTGTTCGCGGGCGACCGGCCGGCGGTGCAGTTATTGGTGGATGGCAGCCAGCCGTCGCTCGAAAATCTGGCACAGGGCCTGCGATCGATGCCGGTCCTGCAACGCGCGGGTGTCCGCGCATCGGGCGCCGGCCGCTTCGAGATCCGCACCGAGTACAATCCGGCGCGCCGCACGGCGGTGCAGATCGTGCCGGCGCTGATCGGCACCATCCTGACGATGACAATGGTCATCTTCACCTCGGGCGCGGTCGTTCGCGAGCGCGAGCGCGGCAATCTGGAACTCCTGATCACGACGCCGGTGACGCGCGGCCAGTTGCTGGCCGGCAAGCTGCTGCCCTACGTGATCATCGGCCTGATCCAGACCACGCTGATCCTCGCGGTCGGGCGCCTGCTGTTCGGGGTGCCGATGGTCGGCAGGCTCGTGGATCTCTATTTCGGGGCGCTGGTCTTCATCGCCGCCGCGCTGGCGCTGGGCCTTTTCATTTCGACCATTGCGCAGACGCAGTTTCAGGCCTTCCAGATGGCATTCGTGACCATGCTGCCCTCGATACTGCTGTCGGGCTTCATGTTCCCGTTCGAGGGCATGCCGGAGTTCGCCCAGGCGATCGCCCAGGCGCTGCCGCTGACCCATTTCAACGAGATCGTCCGCGGGATCACGCTGCGCGGGGCGACACTCGCCGAGATGCAGGTCCCTCTGCTGAAGCTTCTGCTGTTCCTGCTCGTGATGTTTTTCCTGGCGGCCGCCAGATTCCGCAAGCGGCTGGATTGATTCACTAATTCGCCAGATCAGGACACCTGGCCGCGGTCCTGCGGCGGCGGAAATGGTGCCGATTCCGCCCCCGTGCTATTCTCCGCGCCGATCGCAGCCCGTTCACCCTGCATTATCAAGCGCTTGAAAGCGCCCCGGTGCATCGTCTACAGCAAGCGATCAGGTGACAGGAGCTGTTCGAAGGTTCGCCCAAGCCAGGCCCAAGCCACGCAAGACGATCCCGACCGTGTTTCCTGCCGTGTAGTGATATGGCCGCTGCCGCCCATCGGAATGATGGCTGGTTGCGGCCCATTGTTATGAAAAGTGAGAGCTTGAGTCATGAAGATCTACGTTGGAAACCTGCCTTTCTCGGCGACGGAAACACAGGTTCGCGACCTGTTCGCTGCACATGGCACGGTCGAGTCCGTTGCGCTGCCGTCCGATCGTGAAACCGGTCGTCCGCGCGGTTTTGGCTTCGTCGAAATGCCGCAGGCCGAGGCCACGAAGGCCATCGAGGCGCTGAACGGCTTTTCGCTGGGCGGTCGTCAGCTGCGCGTCAACGAAGCGCAGGATCGGCCGCGCGGCGCGGGCGGCGGTGGCCGTCCGGGTGGCGGCGGTCGTCCGGGCGGTGGCGGTGGCTTCCGTTCGGGCGGCGGTGGTGGTGGTGGCGGTGG
>JBAQWM010000163.1:0-7814 GCA_049298915.1 Steroidobacteraceae bacterium
GTGGTGGGACCCCGAGATTGCCGCCGGCCAGGAATTTGACCGAGCGATATCTGCCGAGCTCAAGATCGCTGGCGCCGTGGTGGTGGTCTGGACCCCGAACTCCGTGGGCTCGCGCTGGGTGCGCGGCGAGGCGCGCGAAGGGGCCGAGCGTGGCATCCTCGTGCCAATACGATTTGGCGGCGCCGACCTTCCGATCGATGTGCGCGCGCTTCATACCACCGATTTTGACGATTGGGGCGAGGATTCTCAAAGCCCGCAGATTCGGGAAGTGATACGCGCACTCGAGGCAATCCTTCCGAATCGACGCTCGACCCAGCCCGCCGCGCAGAATCCTGGCGCAGCACAAGCGGCGGCGCACACCAAGTCACATGCTGCCCTGCCCGAAAAAACCGGCCAGCGACCGAGACTCGTGCTGTTCGGTTTGACTGCCGTCATCGCGGTCGTTCTCGCATACCTTGTCGTCGACGAATTCTGGCTGTCGAAGCACGTAACGGATCGGCATGCTGGACAGGCTCGCGACAACAGGTCCATCGCCGTATTGCCGTTTACAGACCTGAGCGAGAAGAAGGATCAAGAGTACTTTGCGGACGGGCTGGCCGAAGAAATCCGCAACCTGCTCGGCAATATTCCAACGCTAAAAGTCATCGGGCGCACGTCTTCAGTCCAATTCAAAGGGAGAGGCGAGGACTTGCGAGCGATCGGCGCCCAGCTCGGCGCGGCTTACGTGCTTGAAGGCAGCGTGAGGAGAGCAGGTGACCGCGTGCGCGTGACTGCCCAGCTTATTGGCACCCAGGATGGAGTGAATCGCTGGTCGAAGACCTACGATCGCACGATCAGCGACGTACTCGAGTTGCAAGATGAGCTCGCCGCCGGCCTGGCGCGAGCGCTGCAAATCGATGTCGGCGCCGATAGTCTGCGGGCGCGCGCCCCATTGATAAGTCCCGAAGCGTATGAGCTCTATCTTCGGGCGATGCACGAGGCGGATCGCCAGGACAGGGAGGGGTTTGAGACGGCCGTTAACCATTTACAGCAAGTTCTCCAGCTCGACCCGACATTCGCAGCTGCGACGACGGAGCTTGCCTGGATCCTCGCGTTGCAGGCGGACTTCAAGTTCGCGCCCGTGGGCGAGACTTACGAGCGGGCACGGCGTTACGCCGAGGCGGCAATCAGACTCGACCCAAAATCGGGCACGCCGCATGCGGTCCTGTGCTGGATTCACATGACCCATGACTGGGACTGGCCGGCGGCTGATCTCGAGGCCAAAGAGGCGCTGCGGTTGACACCTCACGAAACGCTGGCGCTCAAGTGCGCCGCGCGCCTGTCCGAAGTCCTTGGCCATTGGGATGAATCGGCGCGCCTCTCGCGTGCCTCGCTCGCGCGTGATCCGCTCGACTTTGCAAGGTACATTTTGCTGTCCTCCGTCTACTTTCGAGCGGGCTCGCTGACGGATGCGGAAGCGGCGATACGAAGAGCCATTGAAATAAACCCCAACCACGCGGGAGCCCCCTTCAGTTTGGCGCAGATCTTGCTGGTGCGCGGTCGACCTTTGGAGGCTTTGGCGGCGATGCAGCGGACCACCGATGAACGGTTCCGCATGGAGGGGCTGGTCAGCATCTACTACGCGCTTGGCCGCCAGGCGGATTCGGATGCCGCACTCGCCTGGCTCACGCGGGAACACGCAAGCGATGGTGCCTATGGGATCGCCAGGGCTCACGCATTCCGTGGCGAGGTCGATGATGCATTTCGGTGGCTCGATCGGGCGTTCGAGCAGAGGGACCCGCACCTTCATCGAATAAAGGGTGACCCGATGCTCAAACGACTTGAAGGGGACCCGCGCTATCAGGCGTTTCTGCGGAAAATGAAGCTACCCGAGTAACGGGCGGGAGGGTGCAACTTGCCGACTCCCATGCGTGCGGCGATAGCATTCTGATCAACTGGCAGCGTTCATGCCACAAGCTGCTTTGTTCGCAATCAGCTAGACTGCGCGCCCGGCACTCGCCGGCCTACCCTTTTCCTCGCCGTCCTGGGCTCCATGCTATCTACGACCAATCTTTCGATCCAGTTCGATGCGAAACCCCTGTTCGAAAGCGTCGCGGTCAAGTTCGTGGACGGCAACCGTTATGGCCTCATCGGGGCGAATGGAAGCGGCAAAACCACGCTCATGAAGGTCCTGGGCGGCGAACTGGAGCCGAGTTCGGGTGATGTGATGCTGCAATCCGGGCTGCGCATGGGCAAGCTCAGCCAGAACCAGTTCGGTTACGAGGACCAGCGCGTCCTCGACGTTGTGTTGCAGGGGCACGTCGAGCTCTGGCGCACAATTCACGAACGCGACCGCATCTATGCCGACGCGAACGCGACCGACGAAGACTTCCTAAGGGCCGCAGAGCTGGAGGCGAAGGTCGCCGAGTACGACGGCTACACGGCCGCAGCCCGCGCGGGAACCATCCTGATCGACGCGGGCATCGACGAGTCGAAGCACGACATTCTGATGCGCGAGGTACCCCCCGGCCTCAAATTGCGGGTCCTGCTCGCACAGGCACTCTATTCGCGCCCCGATGTGCTGCTGCTCGACGAGCCGACGAACAATCTCGACATCCACTCGATCGGCTGGCTCGAAAAAGCGCTCAACTCGTACGACGCGACGATGATCATCATCAGCCACGACCGGCACTTCCTCAACCAGGTGTGCACGCACATCGCGGATCTCGACTATCAGCAGCTAAAGGTGTACCCGGGCAATTACGACGACTTCATGCTCGCCTCGGTGCAGGCCCGCCAGCGCGTTGAGTCCGCCAATGCCAAGGCCGAGGCGCAGATCTCGGATCTGCAGGAGTTCGTCCGGCGCTTTTCAGCGAATGCGTCGAAAGCAAGACAGGCTACTTCTCGAAAGCGACAGATTGAAAAGATCAAGATCGAGCAGGTCCGCCCGTCCTCACGACAGAACCCGTACATCCGCTTCGAGCAGGCCCGCAAGCTCTACCGCTCGGCCGTCACCGCCGAAGGCCTGACGTTTCGCTATCCCGGGACCGACGCCGACGTTTTCACGAACCTCAATTTCACGATCCAGGCGGAGCAACGGGTGGCGATCATCGGCCCGAACGGTATCGGCAAGACGACGCTGATGCGCTGTCTCGCAGGCGACCTGGCGCCGACCGCCGGCCGCATCACCTGGGTCGAGAATGCCCTGCCCGGCTACATGCCGCAGGATCCGCAGGCGGAATTCGAAACCAAGTCCGATCTCTTTGCATGGATGTCCACGTGGACCGGCAAAGCGGACGACGACCAGATCGTCCGCGCGACCCTCGGCCGGCTCCTGTTTTCGGGCGACGAGATCCGCAAGTCCGTCAAGGTGCTCTCAGGCGGCGAGAAAGGACGCATGATTTACGGCAAGCTCATGCTGACGCGACCGAACGTGATGCTCCTGGATGAGCCGACGAACCACATGGACATGGAGACCATCGAGTCGCTCCAGATTGGACTCGAGAAGTATCTGGGCACACTGGTCTTCGTCTCACACGACCGTGAGTTCGTGGGTGCCCTCGCAACCCGCATGATCGAACTGAAGCCCGACGGCAGCTTCGCCGACTTCACCGGCAGCTACGACGAATACCTCGAGAGCCAGCGCCTCGAATTTTAGGATCCCGGGCGATTCCGGGACGCTCAAGGTCGGTTCAACGAAATGCAAGTGGTGGCCAGATGGCGCGAGCGCGTGGTCCGGACCTGAAAACCGGATTGCAAACAGGGCTTGAACTCCCTACCCTCCAGCCAACGATCCAGGGAGGGTCCGAAATGCGAAGACTCGGCGTGTTATCCGCGTGCCGTCCGGCAGCATCATCGAGGCGTTCACGCACGAGGCAACCGGCGGGCAGATCGCACCGACGTCGACCGTCGAGGAAGCCGCCAGGATCGACATGGACAAAGTCCATACGCTGACCGGGCCGGTCTATGTCGAGGGCGCCACACCTGGCGACGTGCTCGCCGTTCGTCTGATCGGTGAGTTCAACACGCCCCTGTTGCAGATCTTGAAGCTCGACAAGGAGAAGAACGAGGTCGAGTTCGCGAAGGGCATTCGCATTCCCCTGAGGCCGTTCGCCGGTGTCATGGGCGTGGCGCCGGATACCGACGAAATGCTGAACACGATTCCGCCGCGCGCCAGCGGCGGCAATATGGACGACCCGAACCTGGTGGCTGGCACGACCGTCTACTTTCCGGTGTTCGTGGCCGGCGGCTTGTTCCCCATCAGCGATACCCACTCCATGCAGGGACACGGGGAGGTCTCCGGCACCGCCATCGAATCACCGATGCGCATCGTGTACGAGATCCGCGTGAACAAGGGCGGAAGATCGGTCCCCGAGCCTCAATACGAAACAGACGAGTACTACGCAACCACCGGGTTTGCCACGACGATCGATGAGGCCGCGAAGAAAGCAACGCGGTACATGATCGACTACCTGGTCGAAACAAAAGGCCTGCGCCGGGAACAGGCCTACATGCTTTGCTCGCTGGCCGGCGATCTCAAGATCGCCGAAACGGTCGATGTGCCGCACATGCTGGTGACGATGCACATGCCGAAGAGCATTTTCACGGAACCCGGACCGAATCACTGATGCTCTTGGGAGGCTCGATTGGCTCAAGGCGCGACGATGTACGTGTTCGACGTTCGGCTCGCCGACGCGGACCGTGCCGTCAATGAATCGCTGACGATCCGCGCGGCGCAGCATCCGTCCGAGACCGCCGAGTACCTGCTGACCCGCCTGCTGGCCTACTGTCTCGAATACACCGAGGGGATCGCCTTCTCAAAGGGGCTGTCCGATCCGGATGAGCCTGCGATCGTCGTGCGGGACCTGACGGGCGTTCTGCAGGCCTGGATCGAGGTCGGCGCCCCGAACGCGGACCGCCTGCACCGGGCAGCGAAGGCAGCGCCGGACGTCGCGGTTTATGCGCACCGGGGTCTCGATTCGCTCATGGCGCAGCTCGACGGCGAGCGGATCCACCGCGCCGGGGAGATCCGGCTGCGCGCCGTGGACCCGGAGTTGCTTTCCGGACTGGTGGCACGGCTCGACCGGCGCATGAGCATCGACCTCACCGTCTCGGACGACACGCTCTATGTCTCCCTGGGCGACGAAACATTGACGGGGTCCATCGAGGAGCGGAGGCTCGCCTGAGCCGTAATCGACCTGACACCCGAGCAGTCTTGGAATTCAGCCGACGAGTGTTAGCCATGTCTTCGGTATGAACCGTCACCTATGTGACCGGAACGGACCGGGGAAGGATGGTGGCTAGGGGTGGAATTGAACCACCGTGAGCTTGGTCCGGTTTTCGTAGCAGCCATTGCCAGAGTTTCGCCGCTTCGTCACCCGCTTGCTGACCATTCCGTGCGTACTCACTGGCGGTCAGATGACCCAGTGAAGCGAAGCGAACTCATGGGCGTTCAGACACTCATCCCGCAGCCGTCCATTGAACGATCAACAGCTGCGTCCTCCTTCACTGAACCCACGCCGAGCGCTTGCCCGCGCAGCATCGGGTGGCCTAGGATGCTCAAAATCCAAGTCGATTCGGGGAGCATCCTTGAGACTCCCGGCATACAGTTTCTTGATCGTCGCTCTGCTGGCGGCGTGCGACCGCTCGACCGACGCGCAGGAGCCTCCGGGGCCCGAAGGAGCCGCGGCCGCGGAGACCGCGCCACAGGATCCGCCCGGCGCCGCAGAAACGCTGATACGGGCCTGGACCGGCGATCTCGACGGCATGGTCGAGCGGCGAGTGATCCGCGCGCTCGTGCCGTACAGCAAGACCTTCTATTTCATCGACGGCGGCACTCAGCGCGGGATTTCGCACGACTACATGAAGGCGTTCGAAGACGCCCTCAACGTCCGCCGCAAGACCGGTAACCTGCGCGTGCATGTCGTGTTCGTGCCGACCACCCGCGACCGCATGCTCGAGCAACTCAACGGCGGGCGCGGTGATGTCGCGGTCGTCGACGCCACGATCTCGCCCGAGCGCCTCGCCCTGGTCGACTTCACGACGCCGATCGCCACCGGCATCAAGGAGATCGTCGTCACCGGGCCGGCGTCGCCGCCCATCGCCAACCTCGACGATCTGGCCGGCAAGACCGTCTACGTGCGTCCGGACTCGACCCGCGAGGCGCACCTCAGGGCGCTCAGCGACCAGCTCGTGACACGCGGCCTCGCGCCGATCGACGTGCAGCGCACTGCGCCGGAGCTGGAACCGGAGGACCTGCTCGAGATGGTCAACGCCGGTCTGTTGCCGGCCGTCGTCGTCAACCGTTACTACGGCGCCTTCTGGAAGCAGGTGTTCACCGACATCGTCGTGCGCGAAGACCTGGTGATCAGCGAGGACAACGACGTCGGCTTCGCGATGCGCAAGGACAGCCCGCAGCTGAAGGCCGAGCTCGACGCCTTCCTCGCCACCCACCGCAAGGGCAGCGAGTTCGGCAATGTCACGCTGCAGAAATACCTCAAGGACACCAAGTGGGTGAAGAACGCGACCAACGAGGCCGAGCTGGCCAAGTTCCGCGAGCTCGTCGGCCTGTTCCAGAAGTACAGCGACGAATACGGGGTGGACTGGATCCTGATGGCCGCGCAAGGCTACCAGGAGTCGCGCCTGGACCAGAACGTGAAGAGCCCGGTCGGCGCGATCGGCGTGATGCAGGTAATGCCGGCGACGGGCAAGGACATGGGCGTCGGCGACATCACGCTGTTGGAAAACAACATCCGGGCCGGCGTGAAATACATCCGGTTCGTCATGGACGAGTTCTACAAGGACGAGCCGATGCACGACAAGAACAAGATGCTGTTCGCGTTCGCCGCCTACAATGCCGGCCCGGGGCGCGTGCGCGGACTGCGCAAGGAGGCCGAGGCGCGCGGCCTCGACCCCAACGTATGGTTCAACAACGTCGAACACCTCGCAGCCGAGAAGATCGGGCGCGAGACCGTGACCTACGTCAGCAACATCTACAAGTACTACATCGCGTACAAGCTGGTGAACGAGCAGGCCGTTGCGCGCGAGGAGGCGAAGGCCGCGGCCGGGTGAAACGAATCGCGTAGCCGCCATACCCTTGAGTTCCGTCAACAGCTCGTCCGCCTGCGCAAGGAGATTCAGTATTTCCTCCGCGATGCCGTCGGACATGTATTGCTGGTTCCTGTCGGCAGACATGTCCACGAACGGCAGCACGGCGATCGACTTGCCGTGTGGCATCGTCGTGGTTGCTGCGGCCTTGTCCGCACCGGCATCCGAGCCGAGGATCTGCTCGTCGCGCGTCACGCCGCCGTCGCGACTGAGAATGAGCCCGCCGATGGCCAGCAGGATCGCGATGATCATGATCTCCGTGCCGCTCGCGCACTGCTGGCCGCGCGCGCCGTGGTACCAGGCGAGGGTGATGCCGACGGGGACTCCAAGGATCAGCAGAAGTGTGAAGATCCGGATCCAGCTGTGCGGCCAGCCGAGGGAGCCGGTAAGCATCTCGGCACCGTGCAGCAGCGTGTAAGCGATCGCGAGGTAGGCGAGCGTCCACTGCACGAGCTTGTGGTGCTTGATGCGATCCCAGATATTGACTGGCGAGCGCCTCGCACGCGGCGGATCCGCCACAAGCTGTGGCGGGGGCTCCGCCGGCGGTACAGTAGGATCAGGGGGCGAGTCGGACTTCGATTTGACTCATGCTCTGTCCGCCGAAGGCCTTCTTATGATCTGCCGACAGGCGCAGTGTCAAGTATCGCCGGAAGTGGGAGGCTGCCGAGAACGCGGGCTTCGGGATCCACGACAGCCATCGGGTCTGCAGGCGAACCCATCTTGTTGCT
>JBAQWM010000164.1:0-7220 GCA_049298915.1 Steroidobacteraceae bacterium
TGCACGAGTTCATTGCTGGCGTGCGGCTTCAGGCCGCGGCCCTTCTCCTCGATCGGCCGGAAACTGCAGGTGCCGATACGCGCGTCATTCGTCAGGTCACCGGTCACGCGCCTCAGGAACGAACTGACGTCGTTCAGATGCGAGCGCAGCAGATCGGTCACGCGCGATGTCGTCGCAGCATCCGCCTCGATGCCGCTGACCTTTCCCGCCTCCGGGTGATAGCTGATGTTTTTCAGCTTGAGTCGGGACGGCAATTCACGCCGCAGGAAGTCAAGAGTCGCCTGGTCCGGAAGAGGCAGCGGGCAGACCGGGAAGTAGACGATCCGGTTCGATTCGAGCGCGTCGCGCACCGCTTCGGGATTCGAACGCCAGCGCGCATCATCGAAGGTCATCAACATTCGAAAAATCTACGCCCGGTACCGTACACTGTCAATTCATGGTCTTCGCATCCCAGGCGTTTCTCGCCTTTCTCGTTGTCGTGCTTGGCGTTTACTGGCTGCTTGGACGGACGAACCCAAGGGCCGGCAAGGCCTGGCTGATCATCGCTTCGCTTTTCTTCTACGGCTACTGGGTGCCCGCGTACCTGCTGCTGCTGGCCGGCTCGATCCTCGCCAATTTCGCCATCGTCCGCGGCATGCTTGCGAGCGCAAATGCCCGCTGGCGCCTGTTGCTGGTCACGATCGGCATCGCGCTGAACATCGGCCTGATCGCCTATTACAAGTACTTCGCATTCCTGGTCGAATCGCTGAATTTCGTCGCGGCGACGGATGTGCGCGTTCCGGAGATCGTGCTGCCGATCGGCATTTCGTTTTTCACGTTTCAGCAGATCGGCCTGCTGGTGGACACATGGAAGGGGCGTGTCGCCGGCCTGCGATTCTGGGATCACGCTTTTTTCATCGCTTTCTTTCCGCAGTTGATTGCCGGGCCGATCGTGTCTCAGCACGAGATGCTGCCGCAACTGGCCGCGATGCGGCGCTGGATGCTCGAACCCGGCAAGGTCGCGGTCGGGGCGGCGCTGTTTTCGATCGGCCTGTTCAAGAAGACGGTGCTGATCGATCCGTTCGTGCCGCACATCGACGCAATCTATGCCGCAGCGGCGCGCGGCGACCCGATCAGCATCCTGGACGGCTGGGCCGCGGGCATCGGCTACGGATTCCAGGTCTATTTCGATTTTTCCGGCTACTCGGACATGGCGATCGGACTCGCATTCATGTTCGGGATCAGCCTTCCGCTCAACTTCTTTTCGCCCTACAAGGCGGCCAGCATCCGGCTGTTCTGGCGCTGCTGGCACGTGACACTGTCGCGCTTCCTGAGAAACCTGCTGTTCATCCCGATGGGCGGCAGCCGGCATGGACTGGCGCGTACGATCGCGGCACTGCTGGGCACGATGGCGATCGGCGGGCTCTGGCATGGCGCGGGCTGGAATTTCGTCATCTGGGGCCTGCTGCATGGCGCGTACCTGTCGGTGAACCACGCGTGGATCGAACTTGCGTTGCCGCGCGCCGGGTCACTGGTCGCGCAGCTGCGGGCATCACCGGTGCTGCGGCGAATGGCCCATGCCGCCAGCGTGCTGCTGACATTCAGCGCGGTGTCCTTCGCCTGGGTCTACTTCCGGGCGCCGGATCTCGAAACGGCGTCGCGCCTGGCCGGCGCCATGCTCGGCCTGTCGGACCGCGCCGGCGGCCAGCGGCTGGGGGCCGACATGATGCCGATGCTGCTGCCGTATTTCCTGATCGTCTGGTGCCTGCCGAATCCGATGCAACTGTTCCGCAGCACGGGCGCGATCCTGCACGTCGAGAACTACCCGATCACCCGCGAACCGACGGTGATCGAGAGGCGCTTCTCGTTTCGCCTGTCGCCGGGCTGGGCGGCCGGGTCCGCGCTGGTATTCCTGGTGGCATGGTTTGCCATGTCGAATCTGAGCCCGTTCATCTATTACCAGTTCTGAGCGGAGGGCTATTGGAACCTGGCGACACGATCGGGGATGCGCAGGCAGTGCCGGGCCGGCGGTTCCTGCGGCTGTTCGCGCTGGTCGTGCTGGCGGTCGCGGCGCTGGTGGCCGTGGTCAACCGCGTCGCCTACCGCCAGATGCTGAAAGCGGAGAACCAGACGATCGTCCAGCTGATTGACGGCTGGGCGCGCGTCTACAAGCCGATCCTGGTCGACCACTTCGATCCCGAAATCATCGTGTTCGGCGCGTCCTGGGCGCGGGATGCCTTCGATCCCGTGACGGTCAGCAAAATGACCGGGCAGCGCTGGTTCAATCACGCCGTCTCGGGCGCGACACCATATGAAACGCGCCGCTTCGTCGAGTCCACGATCGACGATCCCAATCTGAAGGCCGTGGTCCTGAATCTCGACACGATCCTGCGTTCGAGCATCGACGCGCAGATGAAATATGGCTTTGACGAGGCGCTGCTCGACAAGGATCCGCAGGGACGCCCGACCCGTTGGCTCAGGGCCCGCCGCGAGTATGCGATCACGCTATCCGGTGCCGCAATCGGCAACAATCTCGAGGTGCTGAAGGCGCTGCATGCGCGCGATTCGGGCGTCGATGTCTCCGAATATCTCGAGTCCTACGATCGATTCGACTTCAGTGGACAGGAGCAGGAATTCAGGCTCATCAGGGATGCGCTGCCGCAGCTCGCAACATTGGCGCCGGCGGCCGCAGAGCCCCCGCTGTCGGAGCTGCCGGAACCGCCCTATGCCGAGGAGTTCGAGCGGATTCTCGAGATCCTGTGCACGATGGATATCGATGTCTATGCTTATTTCACGCCGACCATGGTCGCGGTCGAGCGACTCGGCCGCGGACTCCCCGCAACGCTTCACGGCCTGCGACTGCTGCGCAGGCACCATCCCGGCTGCCGCGCGCGACTGCATTACTACAACTTCAACTATCCGAATGAAGTGACGCTGGACGGCGTATCCGCCAGCGGGCGATTCAGCGACCTGTACCGTTCCGACGGGCATCCGCGGCCGACGATCGGCCTCCTGATGGCCGCGCGCATGCTCGGGCTTCCTTTCCCCGAGGGCACGCCGCCGGATGTCGCCGGGGATTTCGGGGTCGACCTGCTGACAGTGGCGGATGCCGAGGAGCGCCTGCGCGAGCAGGCGCGCCATGTCGAGCTGCTATACGCTGCGCGTCACCCGACTGGCGTACAATGACGGCGAGAAAATGGTGCCCAGGAGAGGACTCGAACCTCCACGCCTCGCGGCACTAATACCTGAAACTAGCGCGTCTACCAATTCCGCCACCTGGGCACAGGTTGCGGCCGGGGGACCCCGGCAAGGGCGCGTCAATTTACGCAGGCACCCGAACGATGTCAATTCCACACAAGCCATGAGCCGCAAGTCCCGCTGGCAGGATAAGGATCCGCGCTTTCGCGAGGAATCCGCGCGCTACGAGAAGCCCGTACCAAGTCGCGAGATGCTGCTGGAGACGCTCGCGCAGGCACGCCAGCCGCTCACGCTCGTGGCGCTCGCCGAGCGGCTCGCCATCCAGGATCCTGCGCTCAGGCAGGCGCTGTCGAAGCGGCTGGGTGCGATGGTCCGGGAAGGCCAGTTGCTGCTGAACCGCGCAAACGAATATTGCCTGATCGACCGGCTGCAGTTGGTCGTCGGTACGGTCAGCGGCCATCGCGACGGTTTCGGGTTCCTGGTGCCGGATGCAGGCGGCGACGACCTTTTCCTTCCCTATCGCGAAATGCGCGTGCTGATGCACGGGGATCGCGCCGCGGCGCGGGTCGCGGGCCGCGACGAGCGTGGTCGTCAGGAGGGTTCGATCGTCGAGGTGCTCGAGCGCCGGACCACGCAGGTTGCCGGCCGCTTTTCGCTCGAGGCAGGCGTCGGATTCCTGGTGCCCGACAACCGGCGCATCAGCCATCGCATCGTCGTCCCGGCGCAGCATGCAGGTCCGGCACGACATGATGATCTGGTGGTGGTGGAGATCGTCGAGCAGCCGAGTCGCAATCGTGATCCGGTCGGCAGGGTCACCCGCGTGCTGCCGCAGGGCGGCAGCGCGGACACGGCTACCGATCTTGCGATCGCGTCGCATGGACTGCCGCATGAGTTCGACACGGCGACACTGCGCGAGGCGCGCAAGTATGGCCGCGAGGTCGACGCCGCGGATTGCGCCGGCAGGCTCGACCTGCGCGGGCGGCTGCTGGTCACGATCGACGGCGAAGACGCGCGCGACTTCGACGACGCGGTCTGGGCGGAAGAGTCACCGGGTGGATACCGGCTGATCGTCGCGATCGCAGACGTCAGCCACTATGTGCGCACCGGAATGAAACTCGACGCCGAGGCGCGTGAACGCGCGACTTCCGTCTACTTTCCAAGCCGCGTGCTGCCGATGCTGCCGGAGCAGCTGTCCAATCATCTTTGCTCGCTGATGCCGGATGTGGACCGGCTCTGCATGGCATGCGACATGCAGGTGACTAAATCGGGCAGGGTGACATCGAGCAGCTTCCACGCAGCCGTCATGCGTTCGGCGGCGCGACTGACATACACGCAGGTCGCCGCATTGCTCGAGGGTCGCGACCCGAAAGCGCGGCGCGAACTCGCGGCGGTGCTGCCGTCGCTCGAATGCCTGCGGAGCGTGTACGAGGCGCTGCGGCGCTGGCGCGAGAAGCGCGGTGCACTCGATTTCGAGGCCCCCGAAGTCAAGGTGCTGGTGGACGATGCCGGGAGTGTCACCGATATTCGCGAATTTCCGCGCAATGACGCACATCGGCTGATCGAGGAATGCATGATTGCGGCCAATGTCGAGGCCGCGCGATTCCTGAAGCAGCACCGGATGCCGGCGCTGTTCCGGATCCACGGCAGGCCCGAAGAAGACCGCATCCAGGATCTGAAGCGATTCCTGTCGCTGCGCGGCGTGCATCTCGACATCGAGGGAGATCTGAAACCCGCGCGGCTGCAGAAGGCCCTGAAACTGATCGCAGCGCGCCCGGATGCCGGCGTGCTGCAGAGTGCGATCATCCGCTCGCTGCCGCAGGCGCTGTATCAGCCGCTGAATATCGGGCATTTTGGACTGGCGCTCGCGGAGTATGCGCATTTCACGTCGCCGATCCGCCGCTATCCGGATCTGCTGGTGCATCGTGGAATCCGCCACGCGCTGGCCGGGGGCACGGCGGCCGATTTCGAGCATTCACCGCGCGCGATGGATGCGCTGGGGCAGGATTGCTCGATGCGTGAGCGGCGCGCCGACGAAGCGACGCGCTCGGTGGTCGCATTCCTGAAATGCGAATTCATGCGACCGAAGATCGGCCAGGAATTCGACTCGGTGGCTACCGGGGTCGCGGAATTCGGCGTATTCGTGCAGCTGCAGGGCATCCAGGTGGATGGCCTGGTGCATGTCACGTCATTGCCGCGCGACTATTTCCGGTTCCACGAGGGCGACCGGACCCTGGTGGGCGAGCGCACGGGCATGCGCCTGTCCATCGGCGACGAGCTGCGCGTGCGCCTGATCAGGGTGGATCCCGCGGAGCGCAAGATAGACTTCGAGCTGGTTGACAAGAGCGGCGGCCATTTTCACCCGCGCCGGCGCAGCAAGACGAAGTCACCGCGCAAGCGATGAGCGAAACGACGATCGTCTACGGTCCGCATGCGGTGCGCACGGTGCTGATGCGCCGCCCGGCTGACGTCATCCGGCTGACGCTCGGGCGGAACCAGGATCCCCGGCAACGGGAGCTGCAGAAGATTGCGCAGCAGCAGGGGCTGCCGGTCGCGATCGGCTTGCCGGAGGAACTTGACCGACTGAGCGGCGGTGCGACCCACCAGGGAGCGGTCGCGGAAATCAGGGCCAGCGCGGCGCTGAATGAAAATGGCCTGCTCGACCTGCTGGTAGCCGCGCCGTCACCGGCGCTGGTCCTGGTACTCGACGGCGTGACCGACCCGCACAACCTCGGAGCATGCCTGCGGACGGCGGATGCGGCGGGCGTACTGGCGGTTGTCGCGCCGCGCGACCGCGCGGTGGGCCTGACGCCTGCGGTCAGAAAGGTCGCGGCGGGCGCCGCCGAAACCATCCCGTTTGCCCAGGTGACCAATCTCGCACGCACCCTCAGGGACCTGAAGTCGGCGGGCCTCTGGATTGCCGGAACGGCTGCCGACGCGGAGCGCGATCTGCACATGACGGACCTGAGCGGCCCGCTCGCCGTCGTCATGGGATCCGAAGGGCAGGGTATGCGGCGTCTGACCCGCGAATCCTGCGATTTCTGCCTGCGTCTGCCCATGCTGGGGGCGGTCGAGAGTCTCAATGTCTCGGTCGCCGCCGGGATCGTCCTGTTCGAGGCCCTGCGACAACGACGCCGGTCCTAGTCGCGGTTGCAATACCCCAGGGAGTCCGGTAACTTACGCGGCCCTCGCCCCTGACCAGGGGGCTTTTCTCCTTGCCTCACTGCGATCGCGTCAGCGGGAGGCCATGACCACAGGGAGCGACAAGATGCGGCATTACGAGATCGTATTCCTGGTCCATCCGGACCAGAGCGAGCAGGTACCCGCCATGATCGAGCGGTACCGCGGCATCATCGCCGCCGGTGGCGGAGCGGTGCATCGCCTCGAGGATTGGGGTCGGCGTCAGCTGGAATTCCCGATCTCGAAGATGCACAAGGCGCATTTCGTGTTGATGAACATCGAATGCGATGCCAAGGTCCTCGAAGAACTGACCGGAGCATTCAGATTCAGCGACGCAGTGCTGCGCCACCTGGTCATCAAGATGGATCAGGCGGTCACCGAGCCTTCGCCGATGGCCAGGGAGCCGGAAGAGAAGGAGCGTGGTGAGCGCGGCGATCGCGATCGCGACCTGATGGGCGACGCGATGGGCCTCGACTGAGATCAGCAAGCGGAGAGCCACCCGATGTCACGTTTTTTCCGACGCAAGAAGTACTGCAAATTCACGGCCGAAGAGACCGTCCAGATCGATTACAAGGATCTGGCGACGCTCAAGGCCTATATCACCGAAACCGGCAAGATCGTCCCAAGCCGCATCACCGGCACTCGATCGTTCTACCAGCGCCAGCTGGCGGTCGCCATCAAGCGAGCACGCTATCTGGGGTTGCTGCCCTACACGGATCAGCACTGAGGGCGCAGGGCAGGGAGCCCAGGCCAAGAGATTTCTGATGATGGCATTGATCCAGTGGGTTACCGGTCATCCCCTCAGGTTCTTCCTGGCGGCGGGGTTTGCCGCGTTTCTGGCGCTGATCGCGCTGCCGATGGCCGCG
>JBAQWM010000165.1:0-2385 GCA_049298915.1 Steroidobacteraceae bacterium
AAGGAAGCGGGCTGGGACTTCATCCGCTTCGCGCTCGAAATGGCGCCGGTCACGGTGCCGACCGTCATCGCGGGGCTGCTGACCTGCGTGCTGGTCGAGAAAATGCGCTGGTTCGGCTATGGCGAGCACATGCCGGTCGCGGTGCGCGAAGTCCTCAAGGCATTCGACGCCGAGGAATCCTCGGAGATGAATGCGACGCATCGCCAGGTCATCGCGGTGCAGGCGATGGTCGCCGTCATCCTGATCGTTGCGCTGGCGCTGCATGTTGCCGAGGTCGGTGTCATCGGGCTGATGATCATCGTGCTTGCCACCGCATTCACCGGCGTGGTCGAGGAAAACCGGCTCGGCAAGGCATTCGAGGCGGCGCTGCCCTTCACTGCGCTGCTGGTCGTGTTCTTCGTCATCGTCGGGATGATCCACGAGCAGCACCTGTTCCGGCCGTTCCTGCACTGGGTGCTGGCGCTCGATGCCCGTCACCAGGCCATCGCGATGTTCGGAGCGACCGGATTCCTGTCCACGATCAGCGACAATGTGTTCGTGGCGACGATATACATCGGCCAGATCAAGGACGCGCTGGTTGCAGGCACGATCAGCGGGGAGCAATTCGATGCGCTGGCGGTCGCCATCAACACCGGCACCAATATCCCGAGCATCGCCACGCCGAATGGCCAGGCTGCATTCCTGTTCCTGCTGACATCCGCGCTCGCGCCGCTGATCCGGCTCTCGTACTTCAGGATGGTGTGGATGGCGCTGCCCTACCTGATCGCGATGACGGGCGCCGCCGTGTTCGGCGTGCTGTATCTCCTGTAGGCAAGACCGGTGGCCGGCAAGCAATCCCGCACCCCGAGCCTCAGCCGTTACCGCGTCGGCGTCATCGGTCTCGGCTATGTCGGGCTGCCGCTCGCGGTCGAACTCGGCCAGCGCCACGAGACCGTCGGATTCGACGTGCGGCCCGGGCGGATCAGGGAGCTCTCGCGCGGTCGCGACCATACGCTCGAAGTGGAACCGCGCGAGCTGCGCGCGGCGAAAAAACTGAAGTTCACCTCCGACCCGCGCGAGCTGCGGCGCTGTCGCGTGTTCATCGTGACGGTGCCGACCCCGATCGACGACCACAAGCGGCCCGATCTCTCGCATCTGGAAAGCGCCAGCGCGACGGTCGGCGCGGCGCTGAAGCGCGGCGACATCGTGATCTACGAGTCGACGGTCTATCCCGGCTGCACCGAAGAGGTGTGCGTGCCGATCCTCGAGCAGGTCTCCGGGCTCGGATTCAACCGCGATTTCTTCGTGGGCTACAGCCCGGAGCGCATCAATCCGGGCGACAGGCAGCATCGACTGGCGACGATCAGGAAGATCACCTCCGGCTCGACACCGGCGACCGCGGAATTCGTCGACAGGCTGTATGGCTCGATCGTGAAGGCCGGCACGCACCGCGCTTCCAGCATCCGGGTCGCAGAGGCCGCCAAGGTCATCGAGAACACGCAGCGCGACGTCAATATCGCGCTGATCAACGAGCTGGCCATGATCTGCAATCGTCTCGGCATCGACACCGAGGAGGTGCTGCAGGCGGCGGGCAGCAAGTGGAATTTCCTGCCATTCCGCCCGGGTCTGGTGGGGGGGCACTGCATCGGGGTGGATCCGTACTACCTGACGCACAAGGCGCAGCAGATCGGCTATCACCCCGAGATGATCCTGGCGGGGCGGCGTATCAACGACAACATGGCGCTCTATGTCGCGGGCGAGGTCGTGCGGCTGATGACCGACCGGCGGATCCACCCGAAATCCGCGCGCGTGCTGGTGCTCGGCCTCGCATTCAAGGAGAACTGCCCCGACCTGCGCAACTCCAGGGTCGCAGACCTGGTGCGGGAACTCGGGAAGTATGGCGCCAGGGTGGAGGTCTGGGACCCCTGGGTCAGCGCGCATGAGGCGCGCGCGGAATACGGCATCAGGCCGATCCGCAAGCCCGCCAGCGGCCGTTACGACGCCATCGTCATTGCGGTGGCTCATCGCCAGTTCCAGGAACTAGGCATTTCGGCGGTGCGGCGCTTGGCAAAGCGCAATCACGTCCTCTACGACGTCAAGCACGTGTTCAGGCGCGACCAGACCGACGGCCGGTTGTGATGCGGGTGCTCGTCACCGGAGCGGCCGGGTTCATCGGCTTTCATGTCGCGTCGCGGCTGCTCGGGCGCGGCGACGCCGTGATCGGCCTCGACAACCTGAATCCCTATTACGACCCGAGCCTGAAGGCGGCACGCCTCGCGATTCTCATGCAGCAGCCGGGCTTCACATTCGCGCGCATCGACCTCGCCGACCGCGCCGCGATGGAGGAATTGTTCGTGCGCGCGCAGTGCCAGCGCGTCGTGCATCTCGCGGCGCAGGCCGGCGTGC
>JBAQWM010000166.1:0-12503 GCA_049298915.1 Steroidobacteraceae bacterium
CGCGAGGCTGCGCGCGGCAAGCAGTCCGGACGCACGCAGGAAATCCAGCGGCTGATTGGCCGGTCGCTGCGCGCCTGCATCGACCTCGGCGCGATCGGCGAGCGCACCATCACGATCGACTGCGACGTGCTGCAGGCCGACGGCGGCACGCGCACGGCGGCGATCACCGGCGGCTATGTGGCGCTCGCGGATGCCGTCGATTCATTGATCGGTCATGGCCAGCTGGAGCGCAATCCGCTGCACGGCCAGATTGCAGCCGTGTCCGTCGGCATCGTCGGTGGTGGCGTCATGCTCGATCTCGATTACGCCGAGGACGCGGAAGCGGAGACCGACATGAATGTGGTGATGAATTCCGGCGGCGCTTTCATCGAGGTGCAGGGCACGGCAGAGGGGCATGCGTTCCGGCGCGAGGAACTCGAGCTGATGCTGAATCTGGCCGCCTCCGGCATCCGGACGCTCTGCACGCTGCAGGGCGAGGCACGGGCTGGCTGAATCGGGGCGCAGTCGTTGAAGCGCGTGGTGCTCGCGACCGGAAATGCCGGGAAGCTCGCCGAGATGCGTGCAATCCTGGCAGCACCCGGGCTCGAGCTGATCCCGCAGAGCGACTTCGGCATCGCGCCGCCCGTGGAGGACGGCGCCAGTTTCGTCGCGAATGCCCTGATCAAGGCTCGTCATGCCGCAGCCCTCAGCGGGCTGCCCGCGATCGCCGATGACTCCGGCCTCGAAGTCGATGCCCTCGGCGGCCGCCCGGGCCTGAATTCGGCGCGCTACGCGGGCAGCGGGGCCACGGCGTCCGGCAACAATGAATTGCTGCTTCGCGAACTTGCGGGAATACCCGACGTGAAACGCGGTGCGCGCTATCGTTGCGCGATGGTCTTTATCCGCGCTGCGGCGGATCCCAATCCGATCATTGCAGAAACCTCGTGGGAGGGCCGCATCGGCCACCAGCCGCGGGGGAATGCCGGCTTTGGCTTCGATCCGCTATTCATCGTCGGCGGTGACGGCCGTACTGCAGCCGAACTTCCGGCGCAGCAGAAGAATCGCCTGAGCCATCGGGGCCAGGCCCTCGCGGCGCTCGCCGTCCGGATGCGCCAGTCCGGGTGGTGATGGGCAGCGCTACTCGACCACCTTGATCCAGCCGCCGGGCGTCGGCTCGCCCTCCGGGTAGAGGTCATTGAACAGCCGCAGCTGCTGGACCGGGTACTTCTGGATCGCGGAATTCTTGGCCAGTTCCTCGATCGTGTCGCCGGGCACGGCACGCACGACACGCAGCCGGTAGGGCTCGGCGAGCGGGAATTCGCCGGCGCGCATGCGGCGAAATGTCTGTGCAGTCGACAGGAACAGCGGATCGCCGGCGGGCGCCACCGTGCCGGAGCGGCTCGCGGCTTTGAAAATCCACATCAGGTTGTTGTAGTAGATGATGACGTAACGCACATTGGTGGATTGCCCGTACGGTGACGCGTCGCCGCGCACGATGGCTGTCCATGCGCGCAGGCCGTTGATCTCCAGGCTCTCCGGGCGGTCGAGACGGCTGTTTGCGAGCCCCCGCATTGCGAAATCCCGGGGATCAGTGACATCGGACGGTGGCGGCTGGGCGCGAATCTCCATGATGTGCGCGCGATTCGGGGCGATGGCCAGGATCTGCTGCGGCTCGTTCATGACCTGCCAGTCCTTCGGGAACGCCATCGTCAGCTGGAAGTCCGCGTGGTAGAAGCGATTCTCCCGCACCATGCCCTGGCGCCGGCTCGATCCGACCGGCAAGCCGCTGAGTTCGCGCAGGAATCCCTCGGCATTGGAGATGTCGCCAGTGGCTCTGGATTCGACACTGCCAGCCGCGGCCACGGCCTCGCGCAGTCGGGTGTCGTTGTCCGGGTGGGTCGCGAACACGCCGTGGTAGAGACGCGGCTGGCGATTTTCGAGGCGGGCACGCTCGCGCTCGAACAGGTCCTGATTCTTCAGTATCGCGAGCACGTCGATCATCGCTTCCGGCTGGTAACCTGAGCTGGCGAGGTATTCCGCGCCCAGACGATCCGCTTCCAGTTCCGCTTCGCGGCCATAACCGCTGATGATTGCGGCGCCCGCCATGTTGGTCAGTTCGGCAAGTGCAGGCACGCCGGTGAAAATCGCAGTCGCCGCGCTTGCCAGCCCGGCTATCGTCGACTTCTTTTTCTGCGCCTGCAGGTGACGGGCAGTGATGTGGCCGATCTCATGGGCCAGCACCGCCGCGAGCTGGGCCTCGTTCTGCATGTACGGCAGGATGCCGCGCGAGATGTAGACATAGCCGCCCTGGGTCGCGAATGCGTTGACGTCGTCGGTGTCGACGATCGTGAATTTCCAGTCGAGATCGGGGCGCTCGCTGACGCTCGCGGCCTTCTGGCCGACCCGCTGCACGTACTCCTGCAACTCCAGGTCATCGTGCACGCCCATGGCCTGGGTGATCTGGACATGCATGGCTTGCGCGGCCCTCACCTCGCGGCTCGGCTTCTTCGCCTTTTCGGATTCGGCCGCGATCACGCTGGCCGCGCTCGCGGCGAGCAGCAGCAGGGCGCAGGTGATACGGAACTTCGCCGCCAGCTTCGGCATCAAGACCTCCCGGTGCAGCTTAGACGCGCCGGGGCGCGAAAAGTTGAGCAGCGGCGGGTCGGACGCTTACTTCAGGCCGTATTTCTTGCGGAAGCGATCGACGCGGCCGCCGGAGTCGAGCAATTTCTGCTTGCCGGTGTAGAACGGATGACAGTTCGAGCAGACTTCGATGTCGAGATTCGCGCCGAGGGTCGAACGCGTCTGGAACTTGTTGCCGCAGGTGCAAATGACGGTGATTTCCGTGTACTTTGGATGAATATCCGCCTTCATGACTTCAGTCCTGCTTCCGTTCCGCCGCAAAGGGCGCGCAGTCTAACAGGACTGCCGCCGGCCAATAACCCCCCCGGCTGGCCAGCCACACCGCCTTCTAAGTCCACGAATCTCGTGGGGTTTTCGCCTTATCCACAAATTGTGTGGATAACTCTGTGAATTAACAGCTTCGCGCAGAGTCGCGAATCGCGGGAACGCGCTTATATCGTGTATTGCCTAATTTTTGATCAGGCATCTTTACCCAATAAAAACAATCAATTACATGACTCCAGTTAAGACACCTCACTAACAATGTGTCGAAAGTCCCTCTGCGAACCGCCTTGAGGAGCCGCTGTGCACAACTCCCCGCGGCCGCGGTCTGCCTGGTCCGCCGGCAGAAAGGCTGCCTGGAGCTCGTTCAGGAACCGGAATCCAAGCTCGGTCGGCGCCCAGCGCCCGGCCGACTCGGCGATCAAGCGACGTGCCGCGAGTGCCGCAAGCTGCGGCTCGATGATGGCGGCTGCAAGCGCGGTCGCGCGCTCGAAATCCCCGAGCGTGAAACCCTCGCGCAGGCGCAGCGCGTTCAGCATGAATTCGAATGGCAGTTCGCGCTCGGGCACCGGCCGCCGCGTGCCCTCGCTGCCAGCGCGCACGACTGCGCGGTGCAGGTATTCGCGCGGACTGCGGGGCTTCTCGGTGCGCAGCACCCGGCCGTCGACGGTAACCTTGCCGTGGGCACCCGCCCCGATACCCAGATAGTCGCCGTAGCGCCAGTAGTTCAGATTGTGGCGACACTGCCGGCCCGGCCGCGCGTAGGCTGAGACTTCGTACTGCGCAAAGCCCGCCGCCGCCAGCAGCTCCTGGCATTCCTCCTGCATCTCGAAAGACTGGTCGTCGTCGGGCAGCGCTGGTGGCCGGCGATGGAATGCCGTACCCGGCTCGAGCGTGAGCTGGTAGTGGGACAGGTGTGCGGGGCCGAGCGCGATCGCCGTCGCCAGATCGGCGAGGGCGCCCGCCGTCGTCTGTCCGGGCAGCCCATACATCAGGTCGAGATTGAAGTTGCGGATGGAGGCGGCGCGGAGTTCCGAAACCGCCAGGCCTGTTTCCCCGGGGCCATGAATGCGGCCGAGTGCCTTGAGCCGTTCCGCGTCAAAGGACTGTGCGCCGAGCGAAATGCGGTTGATGCCGGCCGCGGCGTAGCCTTCGAAGCGGCCGTGCTCGACCGTTCCCGGGTTGGCCTCCATCGTGATCTCGACATCCGCCGCCAGGGGCAGGCGGGCCGCGACGCCCTCCAGCAGCGTCGTTATCGCTTCGGTACCGAACAGGGAGGGTGTTCCACCGCCGAGAAACAGGCTGGTGACGGTCCGTCCCGCAGCGAGCTCGAGATCGGCGTCCAGATCGGCCAGCAGCGCGGCAACGTAAGCGGCCTCCGGGATGTTTGCGGGCGCCGCATGCGAATTGAAGTCACAGTACGGGCACTTGCGGACACACCACGGCAGGTGGACGTAAATCGCGATCACCGTGCGCATCCGCACATTCTATTGCATGTCCGGAATGTATCCTTGATTCCCCATGGGCTGCGTGACAGTCTCCACCGTCACCGCCGGCAGGCGCGCGCATGATCGACCGGAACCGGATGAGCAAGAACAAGTACCAGCTGAAGAACCTGAGCACCGGCAAGAGCAGCGAGCTCGAGACGCGGGCGGGTACGGTGGGCCCCGATGTCATCGGGATCGGCGGCCTGATGCGCGACCACGGGGTCTTCAGCTTCGACCCGGGGTTCCTGGCGACCGCGTCGACCGAAAGCCGGATCACATTCATCGACGGCGACGCCGGCACGCTCCTGTATCGCGGTTACCCGATCGAGCAGCTCGCGGAGCATAGCAATTTCCTCGAGGTTTCCTATCTGCTGCTGAAAGGCGAGTTGCCGGATGCGGCCGAGCTCGCTTCATTTACGCGTTCAATCACGCGCCACACGATGCTGAACGAATCACTGTTGCGGCTGTACGGCGGGTTCCATCACGATGCCCACCCGATGGCGATGGTAGCCGCGATCGTCGCCTCGCTCGCCGCGTTTTATCACGATACCACGAATATCAACGACGATCGCCACCGCGAGATTTTCTCGCACCGGATGATCGCCAAGATCCCGACCATCGCGGCCGCCGCCTACAAGCACGCCCTCGGCCAGCCCTTCGTCTATCCGCGCAACGATCTCGATTACTGCAGCAACATGCTGCACATGTTCTTCGCCGTGCCCTGCGAGTCCTACACGGTCGATCCGCTGCACGCAAAGGCGCTTGACCTGCTGTTCATCCTGCATGCGGACCATGAGCAGAATGCCAGCACCTCGACGGTCCGGCTGGCCGGCAGTACCGGCTGCAATCCCTACGCCGCGATCTCGGCCGGGGTCTCGGCGCTATGGGGCCCGGCGCACGGCGGCGCCAATGAAGCCGTGCTCGACATGCTCGAGGAGATCGGTGACGTCGGACATGTACCGGAGTTCCTGAAGCGCGTGAAGGACAAGACCGAAGGTGTGCGCCTGATGGGTTTCGGCCACCGCGTCTACAAGAATTTCGACCCGCGCGCGACCATCATCCGCAGGATGTGCCACCAGGTGCTGGCGAAGCTGGGACAGAGCAGCAACCCGCTGTTCGAGCTTGCATTGCGGCTCGAAGAGATCGCCCTGAAGGATGAATACTTCATCAGCCGCAAGCTCTATCCGAACGTGGATTTCTATTCAGGGATCATCTACCGGGCGCTCGGCATCCCGCGCTCGATGTTCACCGTGATGTTCGCGATCGCGCGTTCAGCCGGGTGGGTTGCGCACTGGCAGGAGATGATCGGCGACCCGGAGATGAAGATCGCGCGACCGCGCCAGCTCTACACTGGCCCGGTCCGTCGCGACTATGTGCCGGTCAGCAAGCGCTAGGATCCGGCGGCCAGCAGGTCTTCGACTTCGTGCAGCGTGGCGCGACGCATCGGCCGGCCATCCACCGGACCGAGTGGCGCCTGGCGGATACCGTCAAGCGGAAATATGGTTGCGTCCACATCGTGCGGGCCGGCAGTGAATCTCACGGCCGGGTAGGCCTCGAACTCGTCACGCTGCACCTTGATGCGCCGCTCGGCGAACTGGTGCGGAATGCCGCGATCGAGCAGCTGCACCGCGACCGATTCTGGCGTGTCCGCGAACAGGTGCAGCGTGATGTCGTTGTGCGCGGTGGCCGTGCCTGACAGCAGCGGACCGACCAGGCGCGGCTCGAAATCCTGCAGCAGTCGCATTGCCGCCACTGCCGCGCGTCTCATTTCCAGCAACTCGCTGGCGTGCGCTTCCGGCACGAACAGGCGCTGGTGCTCGGCCAACGCGTCCTCGATCTCGGTATTTTTCGGCAGCACGGCATGGTCGGTCACGCCGAGGCGTGCGGCCGCCTTGCGCTTGGCAAGACCGTAGTCCGGCAGGCCGTGCTCGATCATCAGACGCGCCGCTTCGCGCGCAAGCGCCTGTCGCAGCATCTCGGCGCGTGCGGATCGCCTGGGCATCAGAATATCGGCTCTTCGTACTTCTTCGGGGCCTGGACACCGGGCAGCTTGCCGCCGGTGCCGCCGTCGAAGCCGGGCGGGAGATGTTCGGCCAGGAAATACTCGAAGACGGCGGTCGGATCGGTGCCGGCCGCCAGTTCCCCGGTCGCGGGCGATATCCGGGCGGTCACGACGCCGGCCGGCATCGGCAGGCGGCGCGGTGGCTGGCCGGCGAGCGCCTCGCGCATGAAATAGATCCACATGGGCAGGGCAGTGCGCGCACCCTCCTCCGCGTCGCCTAGCGGCCGCTCCTGGTCGAAGCCGACCCAGGCGGTCGCGACCAGGTCGGCATTGAATCCGGAGAACCAGGCGTCGCGGCCGTCATTGGTGGTGCCGGTCTTGCCGGCAAGATCGCTGCGGCCGAGCGCGCGGGCGCGCTGGCCGGTGCCGCTCCTGATTACTTCACGCATCAATTCGGTCATGATCCAGGCGTTCGCCTCTGAAATCGCGCGTGGTGCGCGCCGATCCTCCGCAATCGCCGCCGGGGCAGTGTCGTCGGGATTCGGCGGGCTGCATTCGGCGCAGGCCAGGAGCGGATTGGCCTCAGTCACGATACTGCCGTCGGCAGCGTATACCCGATCGATCAGATAGGACGACACGCGCGAGCCGCCATTTGCGAATACGGCGAAGCCCGTCGCCATTTCCAGCGGTGTCAGCTGGGCAGTGCCAAGCGCCGCGGTCAGATCGGCGGGAATATGCTCCGCGGGCAGGCCGAAGCGCCTTGCGTAGTCGCGGGTATAGCCGATGCCGAGCAGGCGCATCAGCCGGATGGTGATCAGATTGCGTGAGCGCGCCAGCGCGTCACGCAGCCTGGTCGGCCCGTAGAAGCGGCGCGAATCATTGACCGGCCGCCAATCCTCCTCTTCCTCCGTGCCGTCCTCGCTGGCGGGAGTCTCGAAGACCACCGGCGCATCCAGGAGGATCGAGGCGGGCGTGAAGCCGGCGTCGAGGGCGGCGGAATAGATGAATGGCTTGAATGCCGAGCCGGGCTGCCTGCGGGCCTGGGTGACGCGGTTGAACTTGGAGGTCTGGTAATCGAAGCCGCCCGACATTGCGACCACAGCGCCGTCGTGCGGATCGACGGCGACGAGCGCGCCCTGGACTTCGGGCAGCTGCGCAAGCAGGGCCTCTTCTGCCCCTGAGGGCAGGACATACACGACATCACCCAATGCGAGGACATCGCGGGGATTTTTCGGTGCGATGCCCGCTCCGGGGGTGTTCGAGGCGGGCCGCGCCCACTGCATGCCCGCCATCGGCAGGCGGTAGCGCGCGTGGCTGCGCACGACGACGGTTGCGTCATTCCGTCCGATCGCGATGACCACGGCCGGCTGCAGGCCGCCGACTGCCGGGTAGCGCTCGAGTTCGACCGCAAGCGCGGACTCGTCCACCTCGGCCGGCAGATCGAGTCTGGCGATGCGGCCGCGATAGCCATGGCGGCGGTCGTATTCGAGTACCGCGCTGCGTAGCGCAACATCGGCCGCGCGCTGCAAGCGGCTGTCGATGGTTGTCACCACCCGGTAACCGTCGGTATAGAGGCTCTCACCGTAGGTCTGGAACAGCGCAAAGCGCACCAGTTCCGATACATAGGGCGCATCCACTTCGACGCGCGGACCATGCAGGTCGCGTGAAATCGGCGTCGCGAGGGCGGCCCGGTAGGTCTCGTCGTCGAGATAGGCGAGTTCGCGCATGCGGCGCAGCACATAGGCGCGCCGGCCGGTTGCGCCCTGCATGCTTGACGACGGATTGAGCTTCGAAGGCGCCTTCAGGATGCCTGCCAGCAGCGCCGCTTCGCTGGCATTGACCGCCGCCAGTGGCTTGCCGAAATAGGTTTCAGCCGCGGCGGCGAATCCATAGGAGCGCTGGCCGAGGAACTGGGTATTTACGAACAGGGTGAAGATCTCGTTCTTGGTCAACTCGTTCTCGAGCTGCAACGACAGGAAGATCTCCCGCAGCTTGCGGCGTAGCTGTTTCTCCTTGGTAATCAAGGTTGTACGTACAAGCTGCTGGGTCAGCGTGCTGCCGCCCTGGGAAGCCTCCATCGTGAACGCGGCGACCAGGACCGCGCGCACCACGCCCTGCCAGTCGACGCCAGGGTGCTCGAAAAAACGGTCATCCTCGGCGGCCAGCACTGCCTGCACCACGACTGGCGGGATTTCCTCCCAGCTGACCGGGACGCGACGCTGCTCGCCCAACTGACCAAGCAGGCGCCCGTCGCGGCTGTAGACCCGCAGCGGTATCTGCAGGCGCACATCGCGCAGTTGTGCGACGTCCGGCAGGGTCGGCTTCAGGTAATAGAACGTCGCGAGAAAAGCCATCAGGATCAGGCCCGCCAGCGACACCAGGACGGTCGCGGCGATGCGCAGCCTGAGCTGCAGTCGGTTCTTCATCAGGTTGCGATTATGCATAGTAATGTGACAAGCCGCCGAAACTGCGGTTGCCTCCCCTGTGCCGCCCGGATCGTGACGCCAGACACGGTGTGGACCCCTGATCACGTGCAGCATCGGCGCCATGCCGGGCTCTGCAGGCGGCGCCGGGTGCGGGCTGCTGCCGGCATCGGTGTGCAAGCGGGGAACTGATTCCGGATGGCATTGAGACTGCGTCCGGGTCGGGATGTACCGGAATCGAACTGCGAGTCGGGTCACGTTCAATTTAACAATTGCTTGCTATATAGTTGAACGGCACCGTTGACCCAGCGCAGTGTTTGGGCGCGCAGTAGCCTGACCTGAAAAGGAAATTTCCGTGCTCAAGCTGCCGAAGTTTTCGCTGGGACCACGTTTCCGACCGCTGATCGGACTCGACATCACGACCTCGTCGATCAAGCTGATCGAACTTGCGCAATCGGGTGGTCAATACCGGGTCGAAGCCTATGCAGCCGAGCCGACGCCCCACAACTCCATCAACGAAAAAGCCATCATCGACGCGGCGGCGGTCGGCGAGGCGATCCGCCGGGCGGTCAAGCGTTCCGGCGTGCGCTCCAGGGACTGCGCGGTCGCGATTTCGGGCGATGCCGCCATCACCAAGGCTGTGCAGATGCCGCGCAACCTGTCCGATGCCGACCTCGAACAGCAGATCGAGATGCAGGCTGACCAGTACATCCCTTTCCCGATGGAGGAAGTCAGTTACGACTTCCAGTTGCTCGGGCCGTCCGAGAAAGACCCGGATATGCGCGACGTGCTGCTGGTGGCTTCGCGGTCCGAGAATGTCGAGCAGCGCGTCGCCGCGGTGACCGCAGCCGGCCTGACGGCGAAGCTCGTCGATGTCGAGGCTTTTGCGCTCGAGAATGCCTGCCGGCTGCTGACCCACCAGATGCCGGACGGCGGCATGGACCGCACCATCGCGGTCGCGGACTTCGGCGCAAGCACGACCACATTCAGCGTGCTGCGTGATCTCGTTGTCGTGTATACGCGTGACTTCGCATTCGGCGGGCAGCAGCTGACCGAGGAGATCATGCGCACCTACGGGCTTTCAATGGAGGAAGCCGGCCGCGCCAAGAAAGAGGGCGGTCTGCCGTCCAACTACCAGCCCGAGGTGCTCGATCCATTCATCGACGACATGACCCAGCAGGTCAGCCGTTCGCTGCAGTTCTACCTGGCTTCCGGCAGCGGCCGCAGCCAGCCGGAGCAGATCATCATCTGCGGCGGCTGCGCCAACATTCCGGGTGTGGCAGACGTGATCGCGAGCCGTGTGGGCATCCCGGCGGAGCGCGGCGACCCGCTCGGCCAGATGAAGATTTCCTCGAAGGCGAAGGCGCTCGGCGTTCAACGCGACGCCACTGCCCTGTTGACGGCCTGCGGTCTCGCATTGCGGAGTTTCGACGAAGATGCCAAGTATTAACCTTCTGCCGTGGCGGCAAGCGCTCCGCCAGCGGCGCAAGAAAGAGTTCTTCATCGGGATCGTCGCGTCGCTCGCCCTGGCTGCGGTGGTGACGTTGTTAACGCACCTGACCGTCAGTTCGATGATCGACTCGCAGGAGGAACGCAACGACCTCCTGAAGAAAGAGATTGCCGGACTCGACAAGGACATCGAGCAGATCGTGGCCCTCGAAGAGCAGAAGGACCGCATGATCTCCCGCATGGAAGTCATCGACAAGCTTCAGTCGAGCCGCCCGGAAGTCGTGAAACTCTTCGACCAGGTCGTCGGGACCCTGCCCGAGGGCGTCTACCTGACGGGCATCAAGCAGAGTGGCCGCAGGATCGAATTCAACGGGGTGGCGCAATCGAGCACACGCGTTTCCGCGTTCATGCGCAATATCGACGCATCCGAAACGCTTTCGGCACCGGAGCTCAAAGTCATCCAGACCGGGCGCGGAACGGGCCCGGGCGCGCAGTTCACGCTGTTTGCACAACTGCGCGCCGCGGCTGAATCCGAACAACCAGCCGGCGACAAACGCACGGCCAGCGTTGCGGAGCCCGGGCGATGAAGTTCATCGAACAACTGCGGCAGCTCGACCCGCGCGACATCGGCCGCTGGCCGTTCCTGTTCCGCGCGCTTGCCGTCGCCCTGGTGTTCGTGGTGATAACCGGGGGACTGATCTACTACTTCGTGCAGCTCGGCAATCTCCAGGACCTGCGCAAGGCCGAGGCGGAGGAGCGGACGCTGTGGCAGACCTTCGACCAGAAACAGCGCAAGGCCGCCAATCTCGAGGCCTATCGCCAGCAGCTGGCGGAGATCGAGCGCACATTCGGCGCGATGCTGCGGCAATTGCCCGGCAGGACCGAGGTGCCGAGCCTGCTGATCGACATTTCGCAGACCGGTCTCGCGGCTGGCCTGCAGGAACACCTGTTCCAGCCGGGCTCCGAATCACGCAAGGACTTCTACGCGGAGTTGCCCATCAAGATCCAGCTTTCCGGTGGCTATCATGAATTCGGCCTGTTCGTGAGCGGCATCGCCGCGCTGCCGCGCATCGTCACGCTGCACGATATCGAAATCGTGCGCGGCGCCACCGGGCGCAGCGCTCCGCGCGGCCGCGCACTTCAGCCGAGCGATGAGCTGACCCTGAACCTGACCGCAAAGACCTACCGGTATCTCGAGGAAGGGGAACTGGAGGCCGTTGCAGCGGACGCGAAGGCCACGAAGAAGGACACGAAAAGCAAGGCCAATCGGAAAAAGACATGAGGCAGCCACTCATTCGCACTTTCTTCACGGTCACCGGGCTCGCGGGAACTCTGTTGATCGGCGGCTGCTCCAGCGACCTAGATCAGCTGCACGCTGACATCGACAAGGCCCTGCAACGGCCGGGCGGGCGCATCCAGCCGCTGCCCGAGATCAAGCCTTACGTCAGTCACGAATACCAGATGGCGGACCGGCGATCGCCGTTCCTGCAGAGCCTGGCGGGCGAAAGCCCGAGCGGACCGCGCCCGGACATACAGCGACCGCGCGAATACCTGGAGCAGTTCCCGCTCGATACTCTTAAGATGGTCGGCACGCTGCGCCTCGGCGGCGCGTACTACGGGCTGCTGCAGACGCGCGACGGCCTGATTCACCGCGTGCTGCCCGGCAATCACATCGGCCAGAACGACGGTCGTGTGACGTCGATCGGCGACGCGCGCATTGCAGTGATCGAGATTGTGCCCGATGGACTCGGCGGTTACCTGGAGCGCCCCGCGGCGCTCGCGCTGAGCGATTGAATCCTGGGAGATGTCTGATGGCTTGCATTAACCGTACAACGGCGTTCACCAACAGCGGGGCGCGAAGCCTGGCGCGCGGACTCGGCGGCATGCTGGCCACAATGGTGATTGCATGGTCGCAGGTCGCGGCGGCGCAGGGGCCGGTCCGGTTGACCGCTGTCGAAGTGCAGCCGCTGCAGGGTCAGACCCTGCGGATCCGGCTGCGCACCGACGGTGTCGCGCCGCAGCCGCTGACATTCACGATAGACCGTCCGGCGCGGCTGTCGGTGGACCTGCCGGACGTCGTGCTCGCGCTCGAAAGCCGGCGCATCGACGTTGGATCGGGCGGCGTCGACACGATTGTCGCCGCAGAAGCATCGGGTCGCACGCGCGTGGTGTTCAATCTGGATTCTCTCGTGCCTTACTCGGCACAGGCTGACGGCGACAGCGTGATCGTGACCCTCGGCGCCACGGCAACCGCTACGG
>JBAQWM010000167.1:0-2249 GCA_049298915.1 Steroidobacteraceae bacterium
TCACGCCGCTTGCCGGGGCGTCGGGACGAATGATCGTTCGCGGCGCCCGCAATGTCGTCGGCGGCTTGACCGATCCGGGCCTCGAGCGGGACGCGACAGCAGGCGCCCTCGCCCGGCTCGCCAGGACGTATCCATACTCCGGCCCGCAGCAGGTCCGCCGCGCCGAGTTCTTCTACGAGTTGGCATTGGTGCCGCCCGAGCTCGTGATTTTCGGCGCCGGGCACGATGCCGCGCCCGTGGCGCAACTGGGCTGGACGCTCGGGTTCGCGGTGACCGTCGTCGATGTTCGCGAGGCGTTCCTGACCGCCGAACGATATTCTTGCGCAACGCGCGTGTGTGCGCACTTCAGTCAGTTTGCCGGCAGGGTGAAGCTGTCCCCGGGAAGCTTCGTGCTGATAATGAACCACCAGGCCGAGCGCGACCAGCAGAGCCTCCGCTTCAGTCTCGAGTCGGAAGCGGCCTACATCGGCGTCCTGGGCCCGCGTCCGCGCTATGACAAGTTGCTGGCCGATCTGGCCGTGCAAGGCTTCGTGCCGGAGTCCGCCATGCTCTCGCGCGTGCGAAGCCCGATCGGGCTGGCGCTTGGCGCCGAAACGCCGCAGGAAGTGGCGCTGTCCATACTCGGCGAAATCCTTGCGATTCGACGCGGCTTCGACGGGGGGTTTCTCACCGGTTCGGTGCGCAGCCTTCACCGTCACGGAGACTGAGGGGACATCCGGCCTCAAGCTGGGCGAGTTCTGGAAAGAGTGCCCGGCTGAACAATTGAGGCGGCGCCGTGACATTGCCGTACAAACGAGGATTTTTCCTGAACCAGTGAAATTACTTCAAGACTGCGCACGAGGAATGGCCAGCAACGCCTTTGACCATCATCGTATTACAGTGCATATACTGTTGTTTTTGAACAATAAACTGACCGTGGAAATTCCTAGCCCGATGACACGCCCGGCACCACATTCGCATTCAGCCGGAACAGGTTACCCGGGTCGTATGTGGCTTTCAGTTTCTGCAGCAGCGGCAGATTGACTCCGTAATTGTCGCTGACCAGCTTCTGCGGCTCATCGCCGATTGAATTGGTGTAGCGCCCGAGGGTGAATGGCTCGAGTGTGCCCCAGTAATTCTTCAAGTAGCGAATGTGCGGCGCCGGGTCGCTGTCGAGTCTCCACGAAATGACCGAGAACATGCCGTGTTTCACATGCCGGTGCGCAAAGGCGGTGGCTTTGGGCGCTATCCGGCCGATCGCACCGCCGGCGTGCTGGAAGAACACGACCGTGCCGCGCTCCGGATGCGCCTGGAAACCGTCCAGTAGCGCGTCGATCATGCCGGCCTTGAAGTCACGGATGAACCCTTCCTTCATGTAGGCGCCTTCATTGCGCGGATCAGCGCGATCGTGAATGCGTTGCAAGGCGACGTAATCGATTGGCCCGATGGAGTCCGCGATCGGCTTGCCGAGCTTGCGCAGCGGCGCAAGTGCGCGCTCGGCATCCGCGGCGGGACCGGAGTAGCAGGTGCTCATCAGGAATACGCCGCTCTTGCCTCCAGGTGGTGCGCTCATGACGGCGTCGACGTAGAGATCATCAGGCGCGTTCGAACTGAATTCTCCGTAGAATTCGAGCAGCTCCTTCGCACGTTCGATCGGGAATACGATGTCACCGCCGACGACCTGGCGCTGCATCGGATGCAGTTCGAACTCGAAGCCGGTGACGATGCCGAAATTGCCGCCGCCGCCGCGCACGCCCCAATGCAACTCGGAGTTCTCGTCCGGGCTTGCGTGCAGAAGCCGTCCGTCCGCAGTCACGATATCCACCGCCCGGACATTGTCGAGCGCGAGTCCGAAGCGACGCGCCACGCGGCCGAAGCCACCACCCAGCGTCAGGCCACCGACACCGGTATGTGACACGGTGCCCGCCGTCGTGACCAGCCCGAATGCCATCGATTCGTGGTCCATCTCGCCCAGCAGGCTGCCGCCGGCCACGTATGCGCGACGCGAGACCGGGTCCACGCGCGCGCTGCGGAATCGCGAAAGGTCGATCTGCATGCCGCCGTCGCAGGTCGATTTGCCCGAGGTACTGTGCCCGCCGCACTTGACGGCGAGCAACAGGCTTCGTTCGCGGGCGAAAGTCACCGCATTGCGGACATCTGCCACGCCGGTAGGCTGCACGACGAGTGCCGGGCGCCTGTCGATAGACTCATTGAGCACGCGGCGGGCCTCGTCATAGCCGGGATCGCCCGCAAGCAGCAGGGCCCCGCGC
>JBAQWM010000168.1:0-1970 GCA_049298915.1 Steroidobacteraceae bacterium
GGCCTGCCGGTGCCGCGCCAGCAACTGGTGCAGACCGCACGCGAGGCGGTACGCGCCGCGAACGGGCTCGGCTTTCCGGTCGTCACCAAGCCCTACAACGGCAATCACGGCCGCGGCATCTCGATCCGGCTGACGAATGACGAGGAAGTCGAGCACGGATTCGCGGTGGCGCGCGAGCACTCGCGCTCGGTGATCGTCGAGACCTATCTCGAGGGCGACGACCACCGCCTGCTGGTCGTGAACGGGGAACTGGTCGCGGCCACGCGGCGCACGCCCGGCCACGTGACCGGCGACGGCAGGCACAAGGTCAGCGAACTCATCGACATCGTCAATCAGGATCCGCGGCGCGGTGTTGGCCATGAAAAGGTGCTGACGCGCCTCGAACTGGACGCGCAGGCGCAGGCGATGCTGGCGCGCGCCGGGCTGGGACCCGATTCGGTGCCGGCAGACGGGCAAAAGGTGTTCCTGCGCTCGACCGCGAATCTCTCGACCGGAGGAACCGCGACCGACGTGACCGACGTCATTCATCCGGACAATCGCGACATGGCGGTGCGCGCGATCCGCGCCATCGGACTCGACGTCGGCGGCGTGGATTTCCTGACCAGGGACATCACGCTTTCCTACCGCGAGATCGGCGGCGGCATCTGCGAGGTCAATGCGGCGCCCGGCTTTCGCATGCACGTCGCGCCCTCGGAGGGAACCCCGCGCGACGTCGCCTCGCCGGTGATCGACCTCCTGTTCCCACCGGGGGCGCCGTCCACGGTGCCGATCGCGGCGATCACCGGCACCAATGGCAAGACCACGACCGCGCGCATGCTGGCGCACATATTGAAGATGGCCGGCTACACGCCGGGGCTGACGACGACCGACGGCGTCTATATCGACGGCCAGCGCACTGTGTCCGGCGACATGACCGGCCCGGTGTCGGCGCGCATGGTGCTGGCCGATCCGCACATCAATGCAGCGGTGCTGGAAACCGCGCGCGGCGGACTGCTGCGCGCGGGCATGGGAGTCGCGAGCGTCGATGTCGGCGCGGTGCTGAATGTGCAGGCCGATCACTTGGGCCTCAAGGGCATCGACACGCTGGAGCAGCTGGCGGAGGTCAAGCGCGTGGTGGTCGAGGTCGCCACCCGCTGCGCCGTGCTGAATGCGGACGACCCGCTCGTGCTGCGCATGTCCGCGCACACCGAGGCCGAGCATATCTGCTACGTCACGATCAATCCGCAGCATGTGCTGGTGCGCGAGCACATCCGCGCCGGCGGACGCGCCTGCGCGCTCGAGGCCGGCGTCAACGGGCAGATGGTCACGCTCTACGACCGCGGCAGCCACATTCCGCTGGTCTGGACCCACCTGATACCGGCGACGCTCGAAGGCCGCGCCACGCACAATGTCCAGAATGCGATGTTCGCCGCGTCGATCGCCTTTTCGCTCGGCGTCAAGCTCGACGCGATCCGCCAGGGTCTGCGCACATTCGACACCACTTTCTACCAGGCGCCTGGCCGCATGAATGTATTCGACGAGCACCCGTTCAAGGTGCTGTTCGACTACGGGCACAATGCGCACGCAGTCTCCATGCTCGCCGATCTCGCCGGCCGCCTCGATGTGACCGGCAGACGCATCGTCGTGCTCGCCGGGCCCGGCGACCGGCGCGACGAGGACCTGCGCGCCATCGCGGATGCGGTCGCGGGCCGTTTTGATCATTACATCTGCCGCCGCGACGACAATCTGCGCGATCGCGCAGGCGACGAGGTGCCGCGCATCCAGGCTGCCGCGCTGATGGCAGCCGGCGTCAGCAAGACTGCGATCACGGTGATCCCGGACGAGCAGGAGGCGATCGACGCGGCGCTGCGGATGGGGCGGGCCGGCGACCTGCTCCTGATATTTGCCGACGCGCTGGTGCGCTCGTGGAAGCAGATCATCCGCTTCCGGCCGGAGGGCGCGCCGGCGCCGGCGGCGACGCGGGCCCCGGA
>JBAQWM010000169.1:0-5931 GCA_049298915.1 Steroidobacteraceae bacterium
CCGGCTTCGATCAGCCGCTCGAATTCCGCGCGACTGACGAAATGGTAATCGCGCCCTTCGAGTTCGTGCGAACGCGCCTTGCGTGTCGTGCAGGAGACCGAGAATGACAATTGTGGCCGCCGCTGCAGCAGGGCGCGCAGCAGACTGGTCTTGCCGGCTCCGGATGGAGCAGCGATGACATAGAGATGGCCGCGGCCCGGCACAACGAAGCCTCCTGGTTCCCGCCGCGCATCGATGGCGCCGGCCGGCAATTGTATGCGTTCGGCCAGGGTGCAATCACATCGAGTCAGTGTTTGTCGAGCCAGTCCTGTGGTGTCGGGAATGCAGCGCTCTCTTCCTTGAGCCACTGGCGCAGCGCGCAGACCATCGGCAGGTCTGAGTACGAGGGCGGGCAGACGAACCAGTAGCGGAATCGCGAAGGGACGATGGTCTTGCTCGCGAGCACGATGCGGCCGGCCTGCAGGTCGTGCGCGGCGATCGACCAGCGTGCGGGCGCGTAACCGAGCCCCTCGATGACGGCGGAGAGCACGCTGACGGAATCGTCGATGATCGTCGGGCCCGCGGGCCAGGGCGTCGGCGCGGCGCTCTTCTCGAAGCGCGACCAGGGCTCGTCCTTGGCCTGCAGCATCGGGATGCCCTTCAGGCTGTCGCGACCGTCGATCGAGCCATGGCGCTTGTAGAGTTCGGGCGAGGCGACGACGACCAGCCATTCATCCATCAGTTTTTCGTAGTCGAGCCCTGGCGCCTGCGCCTCGCCGAGGCGGACAGCCGCATGAAAATCGCTGCGTGTGAAGTCGACGGCCTCGCGCGAGGTATGCCAGTCCACCTGCAGATCGGGAAATTTCGCATGCAGGCGGTGCAGCCGCGGCGTCATCCATTTCTGCATCAGAGACGACAGCGTGCTGACGTTGATGATGCCGCTCGCGCGCATCATCCGCATTTCGCGGAGCGCTACCACCAGCGAATCGAGCCCGGCGCGGATGCCCGGCAGCAGGCGCGCGCCTTCCGGCGTCAATTCCACCTTGCGGCCGCTCCTGCGCAGCAGCGGCACCTGCAGGTAGTCCTCGAGCGTCTTGATCTGCTGGCTGACTGCGGCGGGCGTCACATTCAGGGCCTCCGCGGCCTCGGCAAAGGAGAGCCGCGAGGCCACGGCCTCGAATACGCGAAGCGCGTTCAGCGGCAATCGGCCATAGGCGGAAGCGACCAGAAGTTTCCCTTAACCGGGCTTGAGTTAATGCGTTTGTTCGGAAAACGCTCCGACCGCAAAGTCTAGCCCGAACCGGGACGGAAGGGCGCGTTGCCCGCTCCGCCTGAACCGAGGAGAGCCGACATGAAAGGGCATTTGCAGGGTTTTCTGACTTTTCTGGACCTGCTGGCGGAAGGCAGCCGGCGCCAGGCAGACCTGATCGCGGGTGGCGGTTTCGGCCCGCGGCCGCAGCTGCAGCCGCTGCCGGCCACGGCGAGGAAGAAGATTCCCTTAACCCAGGATCAGATAACGCGTTTGTTCGAGACGGGCGGAGAGTCCAAAGTTTCAATCGAACATTGACAGGGCTTTCTGGCCCATATCAGACGGAAACACAGGAGAATGTCATGAGCAACTATTCGACGATCCGGAACACGGGACTGGCGGCGGTGCTGGTGGCAGCCCTCGCCGGCGTGGTCAGCAACGGCCTGGCGCTCGACCAGCAGGTCATCTACGAGCGCGACATCCTGGCCTCGTCCGCCGCGCCGGTGACCCTGCCCGAAGTGGTCGTGACCGCCACGCGTATCGAATCATGAGGTCCGCCGATCGGGCACTGATTCACGAGTGCGGCTCCAGTCACTCGGCGTCGCGAGGAAGCCGGGATGGTCGCGACTGCGGATGAGATTCGCCTGGGCGGCCATGTCGGCCCCCACCACCTTGCTCAGGATGGGGGCCGTGGAGTTCGAGACTAGAGCAAGTTACATGGTGCGCCTTCGAACGACGCGATGCTGTTAGAGCACTGTCCGGGCAGCCCGTGCTCCGAGTTTCCCTTGAAGATCCCTGTGCCCGACGTCGTCAAAACGCCGCCGCCGAGCTCGGTCAGGTTCCCCTCGAAGCTGCCATCGACCTCGACTATCACGTCGCCGACGGCCGCTTCGCGCACACTGCCTTTGAACGAAGTGCCCGGGTCCACGGCAATGACAATACTTCCGCCGCCCGACTCATCAACGGAGCCTTCGAAATTCCCCGATACAGTCGTCACAGACACGGATCCGGAATCCGCCTCGACCACGCTGCTATTCAGGATTCCCCCCATTTCGACGGAGACCGTCACGTTGCCGCCACCCGCCTCGTCGAGGGAGCCGTTAATACTCCCGCCGCTGCGCACCACGATGCCGCCTGAATCGGATTCGTAAGTGTCGCCGCTGACGGTGCCGCGATTCACGGTGACGCTGCCGCGTCCCGATTCGGTTATGTTGCCGTTAATGGTCCCGCGTACGACGACACTGCCATCGTCAAGCTGCGTGAGATTACCGTTGATGTAACCGTTGCGTCCGACGATACACGTGTAGCCAATCGCAATGACATCGTCGTTCACGAAGCCCGTCACCGTATTATTCGCAAAGCTGTTGCAATCGACTGCGGCGGCAGCCGCCCCCGAGAAACCCAGAAGGACCAGCGAACTGAGAAGCTTGCTTTTCATAAATCGCCCTATTGTTGTGAACTCATGCTTCAGAAGTTGGCCCAGAGGCGCTGAACGGACCCTGAATGGAGTGTTAAGGAAACTCTGATTTACCCCGCACGTTGAGGCATGATTGTTCAACGGTGCGGAGGTCGTGATGAAGCAGCAAACATTGACGAGTTTCGAGAAGTTCGGCAAGACCACGCGCCGAGCGCAGTTTCTGTTGGATATGGACCGGATCATTCCCTGGCCGGAGCTGGCGGCGGCGGTGCAGACGGTGTACCCGAAGATCAGCGAACACGGTGGACGACCGCCGATTCCGGTGGAGCGCATGCTGCGGATTTACTTTCTGCAGTTGTGGTTCAACCTGGCGGATCCGGCCGTGGAAGAAGCGCTGTACGACTCGGTGGCGATGCGCAGCTTTGTCGGCATCGACCTTGGGGTTGAAGGCGTTCCGGACGAGACCACCGTGTGCAAGTTCCGGCATCTGCTGGAGCGCCACCGGCTCGGTAAGACGCTGCTGACGGCGGTCAATGACCATCTGCACCGCAGCGGCATCAAGATCGCCAAAGGCACCATCGTCGACGCCACCATCATCGGTGCCCCGAGCTCGACCAAGAACCGGGACGGCCAGCGCGACCCGGAAATGCATCAGACGGCGAAGGGCCAGCAGTGGTACTTCGGCATGAAGGCGCACCTGGGCGTGGACAGCAAGACCAAGCTGGTTCACACCGTGCTCGCCTCCGCCGCCAACGTCCATGATCGCGACGCGCTGCCGCATCTGCTGCATGGGCGGGAGACGCGCGTGTGGGGTGATCAGGGGTATCAAGGCCAGACCGCGGTTATTCGGGCGCGGGCACCCCGGGCGCAGGACTTCACCAACCACCGCTACCGCCACCACGGCAAAATCAACGAAATCGAGAAAGCGAAAAACCGCAACAAGTCGCGGGTCCGAGCCAAGGTCGAGCACGTGTTCGGCGTGATCAAGAACATCTTTGGCTTCCGCAAAGTCCGTTACCGCGGCCTGGCCAAGAACCTGCACCGGTTGGAGGTCACCGCGGCACTCGCCAATCTGTACCTGGTCAGGCGACGATTGCTTGCAGCGTAGGATACGTGCCGATGAAGATCGGGAAATACAGCGCTTTGCAGCGAAACCTGCAGTGCGGGCAACCAAAACTCCTCGGTTCAGAAATCTGGTCCTAAAATCCTTGCCCAATATCATTCTCATGACCGGTTCTTCAGAGTTTCCTTAACGTTAAGCGCCTCGTTACCGCGGTCTTGCGGCCGCGTCTTATACCACTGACGAACCATCAACCGATAGCAGCTACTCGATTATGTGATTAGGACGGATTATGTGAATAGGATGCGCGGGCGACTGCGACAAACCTGGCGAACGCGAACCAGTCCGCGCGGATCCGGCCCAGGCAGACGCGCATCTTGGTGCCGGGGAGGCGAAACCGTCGACGGACCTTCACCGTCGGTCGAGCCGAGCAGCTGACCTGCTATCTGCAGCAAGCACAGATCCAGGCGGTAGACCGACAAGACAGGTGTGAGGCGGCGACCGGAACGGATCGGGCAAGGTCCGTCGGCGGTCAGTTCAGGCTAGCCTGAAGCCGGCTACGCGCACACGCGTACTCCGACATGCGTGTTTGAATTTCCGCCAGGAGTAGCTCGGCAGGGCCGAGCGAGTTCGGCACGAACACGGTCGAGGCGACCGTGCCCTCGCGGCACGCCGACGGCGACCGTCGCCTTGGCGAAACTCGCACGCTGGTACGCGAGCCAGAGGGCCAGGCTCGCGAACAGCAGCAACCAAAAAGCGCCGTGAGCACCATGAACTCCCGTACTCATGCCGCTTTCAGCATGGGCTGCGGGATCAGGCGATGCACGCTAACCGCATGACAGTTGCACTGCAAAAAACACCATTTTGTGTATGCTGCCCGCCCGGGGAGGGAGTCACCATGACAAAACTGATCGATCGCGTGAAAGCCATCCTGCTGACGCCGAAGACGGAATGGCCCGTCATCGCCGCCGAGCCCGAGACGGCTGCGGGCCTCTACAAGAACTACATTGCGATTCTCGCGGCTCTCGGCCCGATCGCCATGTTCGTGTCGCTGAGCATATTGGGCATCGGGACCTTCCTTGGCTCGTTCCGCATCGGCATGGGCGCGGGGTTGTCCTATCTCGCTGTGAGCTACGCGCTCGGGCTGCTGTCCGTCTGGTTCTTCAGCCTGATCGTCAACGCACTGGCGCCGACGTTCGGCGGACAGAAGGATTCCGTTCAGGCGCTCAAGACCATCGCCTATGCAATGACCGCCGCCTGGGTCGGCGGCCTCGGCAGCCTGCTGCCGGGCATCGGCTGGCTGATCTCGCTCGCGGGCGCGGTCTACAGCGTGTACCTGCTGTACCTCGGCCTGCCGGTGACGATGAAGGCGCCGCCGGAGAAGGCCGTCGGTTACACGGTCGTGTGCATCATTGCCGGCATCGTCATCTCCTGGCTCGCCATGGCGATCGCCAGTTCGGTGATCGGCCGCGGCATGTGGGGCGGTTTCGGCGCAGGCCCGGCGGTTACGATCGGCGACAGCAGCTTCGAAAAAGGCAGCACCGGCGCCGCACTCGAGGGCTGGGCGAAATCCATGGAGCAAGCCGCCAAGCAGGTCGAGCAGTCGGCCGAACAGAATCAGGGCGCACCCTCGGCTGCCGCTGTCGGCGCGCTCATTGGTTCTGTCGTGGGTGGCCAGCAGGGCGCGACGGCCTTGCCTGCCGACCAGCTGAAGGCCTTCCTGCCGGAGACGCTCGGGGGGCTGCCGCGGACCGGCCTCTCGGCCGAACGCAATGCGGCGCTGGGCTTCGAGGTCGCGGAAGCGAGCGCCGACTATTCCGATGGCGCGGGCCGCAACCTCAGGCTCGAGATCAACGACACGGGCGGCGCCAGGGGAATGCTCGCGCTCGCAGCCTGGGCGAACGTCGAGAGCGAGCGGGAATGGGACGGCGGCTACGAGCGCAATTACCGCACTGACGGTCGCATGGTCCACGAGCGCTGGGACGCGTCGGGCGGCCATGGCGAGTACAGCGTGATCGTTGGAAACCGCTTCGCCGTTGAGATCTCCGGGCAGGCCGGCGGCATGAACGAGCTGAAGGGGGCGCTCGCTTCAGGCGTCAACCTTGCCGGCCTGGAAGCCACGGCCGCTGCGCAGGCGAAGCCCACGGGCTGAGGGGACGCGAAGCGGCATATCAGTCGGGAAGGCGATCATCAGTGCGGAGACGCCCCGAAGTCCCTTGACGGACG
>JBAQWM010000170.1:0-7444 GCA_049298915.1 Steroidobacteraceae bacterium
TCTCCGGCCCGTAAAGATTTCCCGGGCCGGAGACCCCCTCGGGGACCCGCGCCCGTGAACGAAGAAGGGTCGCACTTCTCTCGAAGTACGACCCTTGGCGTGGATGCTGGCGGAGCGGACGGGACTCGAACCCGCGACCCCCGGCGTGACAGGCCGGTATTCTAACCAACTGAACTACCGCTCCAGGTCAGTGGTGGGTGCTGCAGGTCTCGAACCTGCGACCTTCGCCTTGTAAGGGCGACGCTCTACCAGCTGAGCTAAGCACCCCGGTGGGCCGGATTCCGGCCCCCTGGGAGGCGCGGAACTATACGGCATCGATCCCACGGTGCCAAGCGCGCGGCAGGCTGATTCAGTGCTGTTGCATCGGCTTCACGCCGCGCCGCCCGGGGCGACGCTCGGGCTCCTTCGGCGCTTCCACCGGTGCCGGTGCGGGGCTCGTCGCGACCGCGACAATCGGGCTTTTCTCCATCGCGATCTCGAGCACTTCGTCGATCCACTTGACCGGCCTGATGTCGAGTTTGTCCTTGATGTTGGCGGGAATCTCGACCAGATCCTTTTCGTTCTCGCTCGGGATCAATACGGTCTCGATTCCGCCGCGCTGGGCTGCCAGCAATTTTTCCTTCAGACCGCCGATCGGCAGCACTTCGCCGCGCAACGTGATCTCGCCCGTCATCGCGACGCTTGCGTGCACCGCGATCCTGGACAATGCCGATACCAGCGCGGTGCACATGCCGATGCCCGCGCTCGGGCCGTCCTTTGGCGTCGCGCCCTCGGGCACATGCACGTGGATATCCACTTTCTGGTGGTAATCGGCCTCGAGGCCCAGCATGCTCGCCCGGCTGCGCACCACGGTCATCGCGGCCTGGATCGACTCCTGCATGATCTCGCCGAGCTGCCCGGTCAGGAGCAGCTTGCCCTTGCCCGGCACGACGGCGGCCTCGATGGTCAGGAGTTCGCCGCCGACCTCGGTCCAGGCGAGCCCGGTGACCTGGCCGATGCGGTTTGCCTCCTCGGCCCTGCCGTAGCGGAAGCGGCGCACACCCAGGAAATCGTTCAGATTGTCCGGTGTCACGGAAATCCGGGTCACCGCAGCATTGAGCAGCAGCTGCTTGACCGCCTTGCGGCAGATCTTGGCCGTCTCGCGCTCGACATTGCGGACGCCCGACTCGCGCGTGTAGTAGCGGACGATATCCAGGATCGAGGGATCGTCGACCTCGAGTTCATTCTCCTTGAGTCCGTTCTGCCTGATCTGCTTCGGCAGCAGGTAGCGGCGCGTAATATTGAGTTTTTCGTCCTCGGTGTAGCCGGGCAGCCGGATCACTTCCATGCGGTCCAGGAGCGGCGCCGGAATATTCAGCGTGTTCGCCGTGCAAACGAACATGACTTCGGACAGGTCGAAGTCCACTTCCAGATAATGATCCGCAAATGAGGAATTCTGCTCGGGGTCGAGTACCTCGAGCAGGGCCGACGACGGGTCGCCGCGGAAATCCATCGACATCTTGTCGACTTCGTCGAACAGGAACAGCGGGTTGCGCACGCCGGTGCGCGCCATGTTCTGCAGCACCTTGCCGGGCAACGAGCCGATATAGGTGCGGCGGTGGCCGCGGATCTCGGCCTCGTCCCTGACCCCGCCGAGGCTCATGCGCACGAACTTGCGATTGGTCGCGCGCGCGATCGACTGGCCGAGCGAGGTCTTGCCGACGCCGGGCGGACCCACCAGGCACAGGATCGGGCCCTTCAGGCGTTTGACGCGCTGCTGCACCGCCAGGTACTCGACGATGCGTTCCTTGACCTTCTCGAGGCCGTAGTGGTCCTCGTCCAGCACCTGCTGCGCGGCGGCGATGTCGAGGTGGACCTTGGTGCGCTTCTTCCAGGGCACGCGGACCAGCCAGTCGACGTAATTGCGCACGACAGTCGCTTCCGCTGACATCGGCGACATCAGCTTCAGCTTGTTGAGCTCTGCAATCGCCTTCTCGCGGGCTTCTTTCGGCATGCCGGCCTTGGCGATCCGCTTCTCCAGGTCGCCCAGCTCATTGGGCGCGTCCTCGAGATCACCCAGCTCCTTCTGGATCGCCTTCATCTGTTCATTGAGGTAGTACTCGCGCTGGCTCTTTTCCATCTGCGACTTGACGCGCCCGCGGATCTTCTTCTCGATCTGCAGCACTTCCATCTCGCCCTCGATCAGGGCCATGACCTGCTCGAGCCGGGCGCGAACATCCTGCATTTCGAGGACTTTCTGTTTCTCGCTGAGCTTCAGCGCCATGTGCGCCGGGACTGTATCGGCCAGCCGGCCCGGCTGCTCGATGCCTGCCAGCGATGTGAGGATTTCCGGGGGTACTTTCTTGTTGAGTTTCACGTACTGCTCGAAGTGCGACACCACCGAGCGGGTCAGCACGTCGATTTCACGCTCGTCGTACTGCTCGACGTCCGGCAGCGGGGTCATGTCGGCGGCAAAATACGCATCCGCGTCCATGCCTTCGACCATCGCGCGGGCAACGCCTTCGACCAGCACCTTGACGGTCCCGTCCGGCAGCTTCAGGAGCTGCAGGATCGTCGCGACCGTGCCGACCGTGTACAGGTCGCGCGGCTTCGGATCGTCGACGTCGGCCTGCTTCTGGGCCACCAGCAGGATCTGCTTGTCGCGGCCCATCGCCTCGTCCAGCGCCACGATGGACTTCTCGCGACCGACGAACAGCGGAATCACCATGTGCGGATACACCACGACGTCGCGCAGTGGCAGCACCGGCACGCGGGCCGCCTGCGGGGCGTTTTCGGTTTTGCTGGTCTCTTCAGTCACTCTGGATTCCTCCGGCGTGCTGCTGCGTGCGCCGTCGATTTCAATGACAAGGATACGTCATGGGGGCGACTGGTGTGCTGCACAAGTCGCATTCTCCGCGGGCCCTGAATGCCGCCCCGGAACCGGGTCACATACGGCGGATCGGGATCAGTGGCCGTCGGATCCCGCGGCGCGGCGGATCTCGGTCGGCGCTACCTGCGATTCTTCGCTGCGATAGACAAGGTAGGGCTTGGTGTCGCCGAGGATGACGGTCTCGTCGACGACCACCTTGGCGACATTCTTGAGCGAGGGCAGGTCATACATAATGTCGAGCAGCACATTCTCGAGAATCGTGCGCAGCCCGCGCGCACCGGTCTTGCGTTCCATCGCCTTGCGCGCGACCGCGCGCAGGCCGTCGTCGCGCAGCTCGAGCTCGGTGCCTTCCATTTCGAACAGCCGCGCGTACTGCTTGGACAAGGCATTGCGCGGCTGCGTCAGTATCGTGACCAGCGCTTCCTCGTCCAGTTCCTCGAGGGTCGCGACCACCGGCAGGCGGCCGACGAATTCGGGGATGAGCCCGAACTTGATCAGGTCCTCGGGCTCGACATCCTTGAAGAGATCCGCGCCGCTCGGCCGTTCGCTCGGGGCCCGCACCTCGGCCGCGAAGCCGATGCCGCCGCGGCTGCTGCGCTTTTCGATGATCTTCTCGAGACCGGCAAATGCGCCGCCGCAGACGAACAGGATGTTGGCGGTGTCGACCTGCAGGAATTCCTGCTGCGGATGCTTGCGCCCGCCCTGCGGCGGCACCGATGCGATGGTGCCCTCGATCAGCTTCAACAGCGCCTGCTGGACGCCTTCGCCCGACACGTCGCGGGTGATCGAGGGATTATCGGATTTGCGGGAAATCTTGTCGATTTCATCGATGTAGACGATCCCGGTCTGCGCCTTCTCGACGTCGTAGTCGCACTTCTGCAGCAGCTTCTGGATGATGTTCTCGACATCCTCGCCGACATAGCCCGCCTCGGTCAGCGTGGTCGCGTCGGCAATCGTGAACGGAACATTCAGCAGCCGCGCCAGCGTCTCCGCCAGCAGCGTCTTGCCGCAACCGGTCGGCCCGATCAGCAGGATATTGCTCTTGGAAAGCTCCACTTCGTCGCGGTCGGCGCGATGGCGCTTGTCGCCAGGCTTCGCCTGCAGACGCTTGTAGTGGTTATAGACGGCGACCGCGAGGATCTTCTTGGCGCGGTCCTGGCCGATCACGTATTCGTCGAGGACCTTGCGGATCTCGTGCGGCTTCGGCAGGCGGTCACGCGACTTCTCCTGCTTTTCCTCGAGCTCCTCGCGGATGATGTCATTGCAGAGTTCGACGCATTCGTCGCAGACAAAGACCGACGGGCCGGCGATCAGCTTGCGTACTTCGTGCTGGCTCTTGCCGCAGAACGAGCAGTACAGCAGCTTGCCGTCGTCATGCCTGCCGCGCGTATCGTCGACCATGTTCTGCGGTCCCCTGTTGGCCGGCCGGAACCGGCAGGCTTCTTATAGCATGCCGAATCCGGTGGGGTAAAATTCCTATTTCTTCAGATGCTTACCGCTACTATCTTGAGCGGTGTCTTACTCAGCTCTTGCCTATGGTCGGCAACTGGCCGCGTTTTTCGAGGACCCCGTCCACAATTCCATACTCCCGGGCCTGTTCCCCACTCATGAAATTGTCGCGGTCGGTGTCCAGGCGGATTTTGTCAATTGGCTGGCCGCTGTGGAATGACAGAATCTTGTTGATGCGGTCGCGGGCATCGAGAATCTCGCGGGTGTGGATCTCGATGTCGGTGGCCTGACCCTGGAAGCCGCCCAGCGGCTGGTGGATCATGACGCGCGAATTCGGCAGCGCAAAGCGCTTGACCTTGGCGCCCGCCGCCAGCAGCAATGCGCCCATGCTCGCCGCCTGCCCGACGCAGATGGTGCTGATATCGGGCTTGATGAACTGCATCGTGTCGTAGATCGCAAGACCTGCCGACACTGAGCCGCCCGGCGAATTGATGTAGAGGTGTATGTCCTTGTCGGGGTTCTCGGACTCGAGGAACAGGAGCTGCGCGACGATCAGGTTGGCCATCTGGTCATGGACTTCGCCGACGATGAATACGACCCGCTCTTTCAGCAGCCGCGAATAGATGTCGTACGAGCGTTCGCCGCGCGCGGTCTGCTCGACCACGATCGGCACCAGATTGAGGGCCTGCGTTTCGATTCTGCGTGTCACCGGTTCACCTCACCCTTCGGACGCGGATTCGGCGCCGAAGTTCATGATCTCCCTGAAGCTGCTCGTCTGATCCTGGATCCTGGCGGTGCCGACAATGTGCGCGACGACCTGGTCTTCGAGCACCGCCATCTGCAGCTGGCGCATGGCGGCGTCACTTTGCAGATACTGCTGCCTGGCGGCCTCCGGGTCCGCGAAGCCCGCCACGATTTCATCGAGCCGGGTCTGCACCAGCGCGGCATCCGGCTGGATAGCGGCCTTGCGTATCACTTCATTCAGGATCAGGCCGAGCGCCACGCGCCTGACGGCGGCGCCCTCGAACTGCTCGCGCGGCGGCGGCTGGCGCGCACTGCTGGCGCCCATCTTCCTGAGCATGTCCACCTGCATGTCGCGTATCTCGGCCTCGACCAGCGCCCTCGGCAGGGTGATCGGATTGGCCGCAAGCAGCTGGTCCATGACCTGGGACTTTAGCCGCGCGTGGATGGCCTGGCCGAGTTCGCGCTGCATGTTCTCGCTGACCTCGGACCTGAGCGCCTCCACGCCGCCTGCGCTGACGCCGAAGGCCTCGCAGAATGCCGCGTCCACCTCGGGAAGCCTGGTTTCCTCGACCTGGTGCATGCTGACCGTGAACTGCGCGGTCTTGCCCGCGATCTTGCTGACCTGGTAATCGTCCGGAAATCGCAGTTCGAATTCCCGGGTCTCTCCCGCGCTCGCGCCACGCAGACCATTCTCGAAATCGGGCAGCATGCGGCCGCTGCCCAGCATGACCGCCAGGCCCTGGTTGCGGCCGCCCTCGAATGGCTCGCCGCCGATGCGGCCCTCGAAGTCGATGGTGACGCGATCGCCATCAGTGCAGGCGCGCTCGACTGCGATGAAGTCCGGCCTCTGCTGCCGCAGGCTCTCGATCATCCTGTCGATGTCGGCTTCGGTGACGGATGCCTGCGGCCGGGTCAGGCTGATGCTTTCCAGACCGCGCAATTCGAACTGCGGGTAGATCTCGAAGGTCGCCGTATAGCGCAGCTCGCCGGCCTTGTCGGCACCCTGCGGTTCGATCCGCGGGCCGCCGGCGGGAACGAGTTTTTCCTGGCGAACCGCCTCCGCGAATGTCTCGCGGATCAGGTCCGACACGACTTCCTCCTGGACCTGCGGCCCGTAGTGCTTGCGCACGACGTGAATCGGCGCCTTGCCCGGGCGGAATCCCTTGATGCGCGCGGTCCGGCTGACCTTCAGGAGCCGCGCGTCCACCTGCTGCTTGACGCGGTTCGCAGGCACCGACACCTGCATGCGCCGTTCCAGGCCCGATAGCGATTCCACTGAGACCATCATCTGTCCGTCAACCTCGTGGTGCGAAAGGAGAGACTCGAACTCTCAAGGGTTTCCCCACCGGAACCTAAATCCGGCGCGTCTGCCAATTCCGCCACTTTCGCATCTGGAACCGGCCCTGAACGCTGTCCCGCGCTGCTAACCAGCCGTCAAGTATATCGCAAGCTCAGCGCGGGCCCCGCCTGCGCCGCACCCAGGCGGTACGGGCAGCCGCGATCAGGCTCGGCAGCACGAAGACCGCGACGACCAGGATGCTGGACCGTGACTGGCTTGCTGAGAAACCGGCATAGGTGCCGAGGTAGATGAATGCGATGGTGACGGCGGCGGCGAGGATGGCGCCGATCTTGAGCGCAGCGAGCGCCGATTCGAGCGGTGTCGGCTCATCGTCGGCGCCCGGGCTTCCGGGCCACTGATAGCTCGGGTCGGGAATCTGGCGACGTGGCTCCATGCAAGCCCCCGGCCTGAAAAATGGTGGGCCATGTAGGACTCGAACCTACAACCTACGGATTAAGAGTCCGGAGCTCTACCAATTGAGCTAATGGCCCAAACAGTGGGGCGAGCGACGGGATTCGAACCCGCGACGGCCGGAATCACAATCCGGGGCTCTACCAGCTGAGCTACGCCCGCCATCGTCCTCGTCTACCTTCCCGCCATGCACCTGGTGCGCCCGGCAGGACTCGAACCTGCAACCGCCGGCTTAGAAGGCCGGTGCTCTATCCGGTTGAGCTACGGGCGCCTGAAACCTGCCCGAGGCACGCCCGTTCGATGGTCGGGGCAGCAGGATTTGAACCTGCGACCCTCTGCTCCCAAAGCAGATGCGCTACCAGACTGCGCCATGCCCCGCCAGAAAAACTGCCGGTTCTGCCGCACCGACCCTGCCGGCCTGCGCGCGGGCCCGCATCTTACGTAGGCACCTGCAACCCGTCAATTTAAGCCGGCGCATTCTCCGGTCGTTTGCAAGCGGGCAGACAGCCGCTGTTCTTTTCAGACCACAGTGGCATACAGGTGCACAAAAGGTGTAGATTTCAGGCGTCACAGCCGCATTGCGGTTGTTGTTTCTACACCAATAGGGGATTCATCAATGACTATTCGCACAC
>JBAQWM010000171.1:0-5344 GCA_049298915.1 Steroidobacteraceae bacterium
CCGCGCACCGCCACCAATGCCGAGGTCAAGCGCAGCTACCGGCGCCTGATGAGCCAGAATCATCCGGACAAGCTGGTGGCGCGCGGCCTGCCGGAATCCATGCTGGAGGTCGCCAAGCAGAAGACCCAGGCGATCCAGGCCGCCTTTGAGCGCATCCGCGAATCGCGCGGCATGCGATAGGCTAGAGTAACGACATGCCGGCGCCGGTCATCGCAGCTTCGATCCTGTCCGCGGATTTCGCGCGCCTCGGCGCCGAGGTCGAAGCCGTGCTCGCGGCCGACGCCGACTGGATCCATTTCGACGTGATGGACAACCACTATGTGCCGAATCTGACGATCGGACCGCTGGTCTGCCAGGCCCTGCGGAAACACGGCGTCAAGGCCCCGATCGACGTGCACCTGATGGTCGACCCCGTGGACCGCCTGGTGCCGGAATTCGCCGCAGCCGGCGCGACCTGGATCAGCTTCCATCCCGAGGCGAGCCGGCATGTCGATCGCACGATCAGGCTGATTCGCGAATCCGGCTGCAGGCCCGGCCTCGTGCTGAATCCGGCCACGCCGCTCAGCTGGCTCGATCACACGCTGGAGCAGATCGACCTGCTGCTGCTGATGTCGGTCAACCCGGGATTCCCCGGCCAGCAATTCATCGCGCCAGTTCTCGGCAAGCTGCGCGAAGCGCGCCAGCGCATTGATGCCAGCGGCCGGGAATTGCGGCTCGAGATCGATGGCGGCGTCAAACTCGACAATATCGGCGCAATTGCCGGCGCGGGTGCCGACACATTCGTCGCCGGCAGCGCGATCTTCGGCGCGAAGGACTACGCCGCGACGCTGCGCGAAATGCGTGCGGCGATCGCCCGCAGGGCCTGAATGCCGCTACTTGGCGGCCGCGGCCGCGGACTTCGATAATTCCGGCGCGGGCCGCGTCTTGACCTTGGGCCGCGCGCCGAACACCACGATCGTCTTGCCGCGTGCGGTCAGGATGCCCTGCTCCTCGAGCACCTTCAGCACCCGGCCCGCCATTTCGCGCGAACATCCGACCAGCCGCGACAACTCCTGGCGGCTGACCTTGATCTGCATGCCTTGCGGGTGGGTCATCGCGTCCGGCTCGCTGCACAGATCCATGATCGCGTGCGCGATGCGCCCGGTGACGTCGACAAATGCCAGGTCGCCGAGCTTGCGGTTGGTGCGGTCGAGACGCGTCGCGAGCTGGGTCGAGAGCTCGAATACGAGCCCGGGGCTTTCCGAGGCGACCTGGCGGAAGCGCGGATAAGTCATCTCCGCAAGTTCGCATTGCGCACGCGTGCGCACCCAGGCGCTGCGCTGCTGGCTGTCCGAGAACAATCCCATCTCGCCGAAGAACTGGCCCTTGTTGAGGTAGGCGAGGACCATCTCGTTGCCTTCTTCGTCCTCGATCATCACTTCGACCGATCCCCGGATGATGTAGTAGAGGACATCGGGCAAGTCGCCGGCATGGATCAGCACGGTCTTGGAAGGCACCGTGCGGACGCGGCAGTAACTCAGGAAGCGATTGATCGCCGGAATGTCGGTCAGCTGCTTGACGCCGTCTTCCATATTTTCTCTCCCGGGGCGGTTGGCGCGTGGCCTGCCCGCCGTTGTATTACAGGCTGGTCTGCTCCGCAAGACATAATCGGCGCTGTCTCACAGCCAGTATGCCGTACCGGTCATGATCCGCGCCGTCATTCTCATCAGCTGCGGGACCGGCGCGGGCAGGTCGCTGCCGCCGGCATCGCGCGCTCTGGAGCCATGCTCGATTTCGTCCGACTTCATCTGCTCGATGATGGCGCGGCTGCGTCGATCGTCGTCCGGCAGCCTGGCCAGATGTCCTTCAAGGTGGCCTTCGACCTGGCGCTCGGTCTCCGACATGAATCCCAGGCTGAGGCGATCTCCGAGCAATCCTGCCAGCGCGCCGAATGCGACCGAGCCTGCATACCAGACCGGATTCAGCAGGCTCGTGTGCGAGCCCAGTTCGTCGAGCCGATCCCGGCACCAGGCCAGATGATCGCCTTCTTCGTCGGCGGCGCGCCGCATCGTCGCGCGGACGGCTTCCGAACGCGCGGTCAGGGCCTGACCGTGATAGAGGCCCTGCGCCGCGACTTCTCCGGCGTGATTGCCCCGCATCAGGCCGGCGACATGGCGGCGGCAGTCCTCATTCAGGGGTCTGCCGGCCGGCCCGCCCGGCGTCGGGCGGCTGGCGGCGGGGCGCCCAAAACTGGCGCGCAGCCCCAAATCAGCCAGTTCCAGCAGGCGGTCGAGCGGGGTCAATCGGGGGCCGGTCATGCAACGCATATTATATAGGCTCGGAGCAGATACTTCCCTAATCGCGGCAAGGACTTGCGCGCTGGATGCGCCGGCTTTGCAATGACCGGACATCTGTGTAAACTTGCCGGCCTTTCTCGAGCCAGACCCTTTCAGGGGCCCAAGATGAAGACGGTTTTCGAAAAACCAGAGCGCGTGAGCCGCGACTGGTACCTGGTGGATGCGTCCGGAAAGACCCTGGGTCGCCTGGCGTCGGCGATCGCATTCCGGTTGCGCGGCAAGCACAAGCCGGCGTACACGCCGCACGTCGACTGCGGCGACTACATCATCGTGATCAACGCGGAGAAGGTCGCGGTCACCGGCAACAAGCTGCGCGACAAGGTGTATCAGCAGCACACCGGTTATCTCGGCAACCTGAAGACGACCGCCCTCGGCAAGCTGCTGCGGGAACACCCGGAACGGGCGCTTGAGTACGCTGTGAAAGGCATGCTGCCAAAGACGACTCTGGGCCGCCAGATGTTCAGGAAACTGCATGTATTCGCGGGCGCCAAGCACCCGCACGCAGCGCAACAGCCGAAATCGCTCGAGCTCAAGTGAGCCCGGGCCTGCAACCGACCAGGATCACGATATGGCATTGAATGACGAATACGGAACCGGCCGGCGCAAGACTTCGTCGGCGCGCGTTTTCCTCAGGCCGGGCAAGGGCGCGATCATCGTGAATGGCCGCCCGCTCGACGAGTTCTTCGGGCGCAAGACCGGCCGCATGATCGTCCGGCAGCCGCTGGAACTGGTGCAGATGGCCGACCGCTTCGATGTCAATGTGCTCGTGGACGGCGGCGGCGTCACCGGCCAGGCCGGCGCCATCCGTCATGGGATCACGCGCGCGCTGATCGAATACGATGCGACGCTGCGCAAGCCGCTGCGTGCAGCGGGTTTCGTGACCCGCGATGCGCGGGAAGTCGAGCGCAAGAAAGTCGGCCGGCGCAAGGCGCGCCGCGGGACGCAGTTCAGCAAGCGCTGAGTCAGTATCCTGCGGACGAACCGCATTTGGGGGATCGTCTAGCGGTAGGACTGCGGACTCTGACTCCGCCAACCTAGGTTCGAATCCTAGTCCCCCAGCCATCAAGACAGACAGGCCGGCCCGGAGCGTCGGCCTGTTCGTTCTGCAGGGGAGACGATGACGAGCAGCACCCCTGGGTCGGGCGGTGCCGCTGCTGGACTCAGCGTTTCAGCGTCCTGACCCCGTCGGCGCCAGCGACCAGCAGGAGATCCGCGCCGCGCCGGGCGAACAGGCCTACCGAGACGACACCGGCCAGCAATCCGATCTCCGCTTCCAGTGCCACCGGGTCCGGGATCCTCAGATTGTGGACGTCGAGGATCGCATTGCCGTTGTCGGTCGTGATTCCCTCGCGATACACGGGCTGACCACCCAGCGCCACGAGTTTGCGGGCAACCAGGGAGCGCGCCATCGGAATCACTTCGACCGGCAACGGAAAACGTCCGAGAACGGGTACCAGCTTCGAGTCGTCGATGATGCATACGAAGCGGCGGCTGGCGGCAGCGACGATCTTTTCTCGTGTCAGCGCGCCGCCGCCCCCCTTGATCAGGTGCAGGTGTCGGGTGGCCTCATCGGCGCCGTCGACATAGAGCGGCAGGTCGCCAGCCTCATTCAATTCAAGGACTTCGACGCCGGCTGCACGCAGCAGGCGGGTGCTGGCTTCGGACGAGGAAACGGCGCCGGATATGCGGTGCCGGCGCGCCGCAAGCGCCGCGATGAAGTGATTGACGGTTGAACCGGTGCCGACCCCGACCAGCATGCCGTCCTCCACGAATTCGATTGCCGCGTGTGCGGCCGCTTTCTTCCTGGTGTCGGCGTCCATCAGCGTCCTCCACAAACAACTGTGCCCGCTTTCGCGGGCACAGTCTTAGCAATCAGCGAACCGGCGGCATGTCGTCCAGTGATCAACGGACCGCCGATCCTTCTGTCGAAGGCCTTACTTCTTTTTCGCAGCCTTCTTCTTGCCCTTCTTCTTCGTCGCCATGATGGATCTCCATGTCGGGTTAATCCGAGGTTGGAGTATATACATGGTTGACCGGATTGCAAGCAAGGGGTATGGGCATTGCGCGCATCGTCAGCATGCGTGATCGAATTCTCACATCGCAGTTGCGCAGGTCCGCTGCGCGATCGAAAAAAAATCTGCATTTGCTGATGCATCCTGTCTTCCTGCGCCGCGTGCGCATCATGCCGGCTGAATGTCGGCGAGCCGATGAATGAAATGCCATTCATCGACGCTGACCGGAGTGATCGACAGGCGGTTGCCACGACGCAACACGAGCAGATTGCGCAATGACCCGGCGGAGTGCTCGCGCATTGCCGGCAGTGTGACTGGCTGCGCAAATCTGCGGAGCAGCTGGACCCTCACCTGGTACCAGCGCGGAGCGGCGCGATCACTGCCGGCATCGAATTGGGGATGGTGCGGATCGAACGCGGTGGGATCAGGCTGACCGCCGCCCAGGACCAGCATGGTTCCGTAGATTCCCGGCAGATCGCAGCTCGAATGATAGAAAAATGCCTGGTCACCGCGGCGAAATTCGTCGCGCAGCATGTTACGGGCCTGATAATTGCGGACGCCGTCCCAGGCGGCGCTCTGGCGCCGCGCACGGGCCAGGTGATCGATGCCGAATGTGGCCGGCTCGGACTTCATCAGCCAGTAATTCACGGGTCAGATTCCGCATGACTGCCGCGAATGTGCGCGCCCGCGCGGCCGTAGACCGCGCATTCGGTCACGATGCCCCACAGCGCCACGTCGTGCGGCTTGACGGCGAGCCGTTCCAGCCGCTGGATTTCGAATGCGAGCCCGAGCAGCAGAGGGCGGCGCCATGCCTGGCGATGGCGCAGGAACGCGAAATGCCGGTCGTAGAATCCGGCGCCCATGCCGAGCCGGTTGCCGTCGTCATCGAAGCCGACCAGGGGCACCAGCACCAGATCGAAGCAGCGGGCCGCGTTGATCGCGGGCGATCGGGACCGCGGGACACCCGGCCAGGGCTCGAAGCGCATGTGCCGGCGC
>JBAQWM010000172.1:0-4001 GCA_049298915.1 Steroidobacteraceae bacterium
TTGTAGGAGGAATCGTGCTCTTCATCGACGACGACCAGCCCGAGCGCGGGCAGCGGCGTGAAGACCGCGGAGCGGGTGCCGATCACTATGGGCGCGGCGCCGGTCGCCGCCGCGCGCCAGGCGGCGAAGCGCGCGCCTTCCGCCATGGAGGAATGCAATGCCACCACCGGTACCGAGAAACGTTCCTGGAAGCGTGCTACCAGCTGCGGCGTCAGCGCGATTTCGGGCACCAGCACCAGCGCCCCGCGCCCGGCGGGCAGTACACGCTCGATCAGCTTCATGTAGACCTCGGTCTTGCCGCTGCCGGTGATCCCGTGCAGGAGCCATGCGCGATAGCTTCCGATCGCAGCGGCAATCGCATCGCAGGCCAGGGACTGATCGCCGGTCAGCGGCGGACCAGTACACCCGGGACCGGCAGCGGGCGCGGGTTCCGGCCGCTCCAGCGATTCGAGCCAGCCCCGCGCGACCAGCGTCCTGAGCGCGGCGCCCAGGCCTGATCGCGAGATGGCCTCCATCGTGGCGCCATCGTCGCCGACCAGTTCGATCAACTGTCGCTGCCGGCTGCCGAGGCGCGGTGGCTGTGCCCGGGCCGCGCGACCACGCTCGGAGAGCCGCCAGGAGAGTTCCCGACGTTCTGCACTGGCGCCGGTGCGCAGCGCTACCGGGATCGCGGCGAACAGCACTTCACCCAGCGGGTGGTGGTAATAATCCGCCGCCCAGTTCAGGAGTGCGAAAGTCATCGGGTCCCACAGGGGTTCGGCGTCGATGAGCTCCAGCGCGCGCTTCAGTCGCGACACCGGCATATCGCTCTGATTGCTGACGGTGGCGATGACGCCGATGGCGCGCCGCTTCCCCAACGGGACCCTCAGGCGCTGCCCGGGAGCAGCCCGCCAGGTTGTTTCCTCCGGTGGCAGGTAATCGAATTTCCGCCGCAGCGGCGCATCGACTACAACTTGCAGTATGGTGTGCTCGGTGCGCAAATAAGTGTTTATTATCAATAAGATAAGAAGATGCGTCGCGGGACGTCAACAGATCGGCGTCAGCCACGTTATATCACCGTGGCCGAGATTCCATTCAGGCGATGTGAGTGCCGGAGAGGCCGATGATCGGCTCTGCTACGCTTTCCTGGTCGATGCCGCTGATCGGCGAGCGTGACGGGGCGCAGGAGACGGCAGTGGACCAGGAGCGGGCACTCGAGCGATTCCTGGCCGGTATCGAGAAACGCGCGTTCCGGATCGCGAAGCTCTCGTTGCGTGACCACGACGACGCGCTCGACGTCGTGCAGGACGCCATGATCAGCCTGGTCAGGAAATACGCGGGACATCCGGTGGAGCAATGGCGGCCATTGTTCTATCGGATATTGCGAAACCGGATCACCGACTACCAACGCCATCGCCGCGTGCAGCGGGGCGTGATCGCCTGGTGGCCCGGCACGGCCCAGGACGAGAGCTTGCCCGATCCGGTGGAAACGGCGCCGGATCCGGCCGGCGCTCCGGAACAGGTACTCGAAGGTGAACAATTGCTCGAGTGCATCGGGCAGGCCCTTGCTGCGCTCAGCAGCCGCCAGCGTGAGGCATTCATGCTGCGCAACTTCGAAGGTCTGGACGTGGCGCAGACGGCGATCGCCATGGGCTGCTCGGAAGGGAGCGTCAAGACGCATTACTTCCGCGCGCTGCAGTTGTTGCAACGGAAAATCGGGGAATGGCAGACATGACAGACCACAGGCAGGACATCGAACGCAGGAGCCGTCAGGCATTCGAAGAAAGTGTCGCCGGGCTCGATGGCGAGACCCGGTCGCGCCTGGCCCGCGCGCGCCAGCTTGCACTCGCCGAGGCACGGCGCGGTTTTCGACCGTCGTTGTCGGCCTGGGTTCCGATCGGCGCCGCGGCGGCAGCGGCGGTGCTGGCCATCGCGCTGTGGAGCGGCGGAACCGGACCGCAGGCGACGGAACCGGCATTGGCCACGCTCGAGGAATTCGACATCGTGATGGCGGGCGATGACCTCGACATGATGGATGAGGACCCCGCGTTCTATGCCTGGGCGGTGGAAGAAATCACCGATGGCGTGGGCTGAGGATGAATCGCCGCGCCTGGCTCGCCGCAGCTTTGCTGGCGCTGCCCGTCCCGGCGGCGGAACCGGAACCGGATCCGGAATTCCTGGAATTCCTGGCGGAGACGGCCGGCGAGGACGAGGAATTCGCGAAGTACATGGAGTCACGGAAATTTGAACGCGAACTGCGCAAGATCGAGGAAGAGAGCGCGGCTAGCGAGGATGAAGACCATGAACCTTAGGGTGATCTGGATAGTCGCGGCCTGGCTCGCAATCGCGCCGATGCCCGCGGCGGCCGGGAATGCGGAACCGGAACCGGGGCCGGGCGTCGCCTGGGAAGCGCTCACCGAGGAGCAGCAGGGACTGCTGGCAGGCCAGCAGGAGCAGTGGAATACGCTTCCGCCGGGACGCCAGCAAGCCATGGCCACGGGCGCGGAACGCTGGCTGTCGATGAATCCCGAGCAGCGGGCGAAGGCACGCGAACGCTGGCAGAAGTGGAAGAATCTGACGCCGCAGCAGCGCCAGGCCCTGCGCGAGCGGTGGCAGCGCTTTCACGAACTGACGCCGGAGGATAAGGAAAACCTGCGCCAGCGATACCAGCGGTTCCAGTCGCTGTCGGACCAGCAGCGCGAGGCATTGCGCGAGCGCTGGAGGAAGATGACACCCGAGCAGCGCCAGCGCGTGATGGACAGGCGCCCGCCGCAGCGACGACCCGCACCCGCACCTGCACCCACGGACCGGCGCCCGCGCTGAACGCGGTCTGCTCGCGCCCGGCGTTCCCGCGTGGGAGGATATTGCTGCCGATATCCAATCCACGGGTGCCCCGATGCCTGATGCGAAACTGAAGCGATCGAAGGACCGGATGATCGCCGGTGTCTGCGGAGGTCTGGCCGAGTGGCTGGGCTGGAAGGCGGGCCGGGTCCGCGTGGCCTACGTGATCATTTCCATCCTGAGCGCCGCGTTTCCGGGAATCATCGTCTATCTGCTGCTGTGGCTCGTGATGCCGGATGCAGACGAATGAACCGCCGGGTCATCGAGCTCTACGACAAGTACACGCACGGCGGCATCGACCGGCGTTCTTTCCTGGCCGGACTCGCTCGACTGGCGGGCGGCGCGGCCGCCGCTGCCGCGCTGCTGCCGCTGCTCGAGAACCGCTACGCCGAGGCGGCGACCAGCGCTGGGAATGATGCTTCGCTGAAAGCCGGCCGCGAATCTTTCCAGGGCCCCGGAGGCGCGGTCGCCTGCTATGTTGCGCGTCCTGCGAAGCGCCCGAAGCGGCGCCCGGCCGTCATCGTGATCCACGAGAATCGCGGGCTGAATGCGCATATCGAGGACGTCGCCAGGCGTTTGGCGCGGGCGGGCTTTCTCGCGATCGCGCCGGATGCGCTCTCAGGCTCGGGTGGGACGCCGAGAGACGAGGACCTGGCCAGGCAGCGTATCGGCGGGCTCGATCGCGACGCAGCACTCGGCATTTACCTCGCGGCCGTGCGTCATGCGGCGTCGCACGAGAACGGCACCGGCAGGGTCGGATGCGTCGGTTTCTGCTGGGGCGGCAACATGGCGGGGCGGCTCGCCGCGAATTCGCCCGAGCTCGCCGCCGCCGTGGTCTTCTACGGCATGCCGCCCGCCGCGGACGAGGCATCGCGCATCCGTGTGCCGCTGCTGCTGAACTACGCGGGCCTCGACCAGCGCATCAATGAGGCGGTCCCGGAATTCGAGGCGGCGCTGAAGGCCGCGGACCGGCGTTACGAACTACACATCTACCCTGCCGTCGAGCACGCCTTCCACAACGATACGAATGCCGCTCGCTACAATGCCGCCGCCGCGCTCCTCGCCTGGAAGCGCACCGTCGAATTCCTGAGCCGCGAACTCGGCGCCTGATCCTGCCGCCCTGCGCTTTGCGGCCGGGCGGGGCTCCTTCGCTCGCGCCGCCGGAACTTACGCGCTCGCTC
>JBAQWM010000173.1:0-4353 GCA_049298915.1 Steroidobacteraceae bacterium
ATAGGCCTCCGGCTGGTAGTAGTCGTAGTACGAAACGAAGTATTCCACCGAGTTGCGCGGAAAATATTCCCGGAACTCACCGTAGAGCTGCGCGGCGAGAGTCTTGTTGTGGGCCAGCACCAGTGTCGGGCGCTGCAGCTTCTGGATGACATTGGCGATCGTGAAAGTGTTGTGGACAAAAATCCCTCCACTACCGGCAAGAAAAGTCTCTGGTCCAGGCACTGATAGATCGTAGACATACGGGTGCTCGTATTGAATGCGCTCGATATTTCGGATCCGCGTCCAGCGGAGCGAGCACAACCCGTGCAGCTTCTTCCAATTGCTCCACCAGGAGATTTCGGCGACCGCCTTGCCCTTTGCTTGCACCGCCAGGCCATCAAGAATGCGGGCCAGCAGCGCGCGACCAGGCCGTCGGCGGCCGTTTTCGATACTGCTGATCATGGGCCGTGAGCAGCGCGCGCTGCGGGCCAGGTCCTTCTGCGTAAGACCAAGGCCCAAACGAAGGTACTTCAGTTCGCCGCCACCAAGCGGAACAACGTCAACATTTGTATCGGCCTTGCGCCCGCGGAACATGTCGAGTCGCGCGAGCTTGTCCGGATGATCAAATCCGATCGCCCGTGCATAGCGCTGCAGTTCCGCCGCTCCGGACACAGCCACGGTGAAGTATCTACCTCCAGCGTGTCGGCTGTTCGTGGCGCGTTTCCAGGTCCGGCGTAGACGCGCATGAATACCAAAACGCTTGAGTGCGTACCCGAGGTCGGAAGCCAGACTTTCGCTCGCCGTCGTCGCGGTCACTTCGCCGTTTTTGCCTACCGTGCCGTCACCATCGAAGTACGCACGCAGCAGGACGCCAAGCGAACGATCTGACAAGCGCGGCCAGAAGTCTGGAAGCCGTTTGCTGGCAGCGGAACTCCCGCAAGTTTTCGCCAGCAAGGAAGTCAGCGCGAGTGAGGATATTTGATAGTCGGAACTGGCCCGCACGCCAAATGGAATGCCAAGCTCGCCAAGGGCCTCCTCAATGCGCGCGCGAATGACTGGATGGCGGTTCGCGATGATCAAATAGCGTTCTTGCGCGTTTCCTTCCGCGATGTAGTAGCCGAAAAAGGCGAGGACGGATTCCTTCAACGGAAGCCTGGCGGGCAGGCGGCAGGCGCGCCGCTTGCCGCCAACATGGATTTCAGACGACAGGCACGCGCCTCCAAACTCGCCCGTTTCACGCGCCAGGAACAGGTAGTCGCGAATCTTGATGCCCGATCCGTGCACTCCGTGGCGAATCGCATGGAGTTTGGCGTAAGGAGCAAGGCCGCGCGCCTTCAAGCCGGAAATGACACGCTGTCGCCCACCGGATTCGACATACTCCTGCACGGCCTTCTCAGCGAATACCGAGAGCTCGGTGTCGGCCAGATACGGAAGCACGTCAAGTGCTTTCAGATCCTCCGTTGCAGCAATCGAGTCGGGGGTCGGCAGGTAGTCCGATGGACGCGCTTCATCCGTCCGGACCAATGTCGTCAGCCCGTCCCGTAGGACCACGAGATTATGGTCCGCCGTCAGAACCACGGTCCGACCACAACCCGTTGTCAAACGGAACATTTCTGTGGGCGCGCGATGACGCAGGAATGCCGCAACTCGGCACCTCGCTGCCTGACCGCGAGCCGGCCAGAAGGCCTCGGTCAAGTATTCGCCATCGATGCAAGCGTATCGTTCGGTCTCGGCTCCGGACGCAAGCCCTTGGAGTGACTCAACCAATCGATCGACGAATGGGCCCGCTCGAACGATTTCCGTGCGCTCGCAACCGTTTAGTCGACGCACAAGATACAGATGGTCGTCGTAACCGATGCTCTTTCCCGAACCGGTTACGCCCAGCAGCGTCTGGTGCGCCAGACCGGACTCAAGTCCGTCAATGAGCCCGGCGATTGCGGCCGGCTGGTCGCCCGCGGGCTGATAGTCCGCCTGCAGTTCAAATGGCCTTGGTTCGCTCACGTCATTCCCGCATTGCAACGCAAAATGCCTTCCCGTACCTTAGCCGGGAATCATTTCACACGGTACGCCATTGTGACCATCCGGGTTGCCCAACGCGTCAAGCGCATCAAGCCCTCGCCCACGCTTGCCGTCACGGCGCGCGCCGCAAGGCTCAAGGCCGAGGGCAAGGACATCATCGGCCTCGGCGCCGGTGAGCCCGATTTCGATACGCCGGCGCACATCGGCGAAGCCGGTATGGCGGCCATTCGCGGCGGCCATACGCGTTACACCAATGTCGAGGGCACCAACGAGATCAAGGACGCGGTGATCGGGAAGTTCCGCCGCGACAACGGGCTCGATTACCAGCGCGACCAGATCCTCGTCTCCAGCGGCGCCAAGCAGACGGTATTCAACCTCTGCTGCGCCCTGCTCGATCCGGGTGACGAGGCGATCATTCCGGCGCCTTACTGGGTCTCCTATCCGGACATGGTGCTCGTCGCCGACGGCACACCGGTGCCGGTATTCGCTGGCGCAAGCCAGGGATTCAAGATCACGCCGGCGCAGCTCGCCGCCGCGATCACGCCGCGCACGCGGCTCCTGATCCTGAACAGCCCCTGCAATCCGACCGGCGCCGCCTACTCGCGCGTCGAACTCGCGGCATTCGGCTGCTTGCTAGCGAAACACCCGGATATCGTCATTGCAACCGACGACATGTACGAGCACATCTGGTGGGGACCGGAGCCATTCTGCAGCTTCGCGAGCGCCTGCCCGGAATTGCATGACCGCACGGTCACGATCAATGGCGTGTCCAAGAGCTATGCCATGACCGGCTGGCGCCTCGGCTACTGCGGCGGTCCGGCCCCGCTCATCGCAGCAATGGCGACCATCCAGGGCCAGAGCACCTCGAATGCTTCCTCCATTTCGCAGAAGGCGGCCACGGCCGCACTGAATGGCCCGCAGGAATGCGTGGCGGAATTCACCCGCGCGTTCAGGATCCGCCACGATCTCGTGGTCGAGGGCCTGAATGCATTGCCCGGGATTTCCTGCCTGCCCGGCTGGGGCACTTTTTACGCTTTCCCGAATGTCGAGGCGGCGATGCACATTGCCGGTGCAGCGGATGACAACGCATTCGCGGAGTTCCTGATCAACGAGGCTGGCGTCGCGGTCGTGCCGGGTGCGGCTTTCGGCGCGCCCGGGCATATCCGCCTGTCATTCGCGTGCTCCGGGGAAACGCTCAAAGACGCGCTCGCGCGCATCCAGCGCGCGCTCGCCGGAGCTGTGGCGCGTAAACGCGCCTGAACCCGGTTTCCCGCAGGAAATCCCTGCCGCTTTATTGACTTGCGCGCGGCCTTGGCCGACAATCCCGCGCCCTGAAAAGCCGCTTCCCCGATAGCTCAGTTGGTAGAGCAACGGACTGTTAATCCGTGGGTCGTTGGTTCGAGTCCAACTCGGGGAGCCAATTCCTTCATCGACTCAGCGCTCACGCTCGGGGAAGCACTGGCCGAGCGGGCCGTTGGGGCAACGAAGCCTCCGGCGACGCAACTCCGAGATGACATCCGGCGGCGACTCCATAAATCTCCGGCCTGCTGCGGCACTGCGAGTCCCCATATATCGACCTTGCCGCACTTCCGGCAACGCGGCCTATGTGCTCAATTCACGATTCAGTTGAACGCTTGACAGTACGAGTAATGTCGTATAATCATTTCCGCCGTGAAGACGTCACAAGCGATCGAAGCATTGGGAGCGCTCGCCCACGAGTACCGCCTGGCGATATACCGCCTGTTGGTAGAGCGCGGGCCTGAAGGGCTACCCGCCGGAGCAATCGGTTCCCGCATTGGACTAGGCCCATCATCGCTGACGTTCCATCTTCAAGCCTTGCAATTCGCCGGCTTGATCACAGCCGCACGCGCAAGCCGGCAACTCATCTACAGCGCTGATTTCAGCGCAATGAATGAGTTGGTCGGTTATCTGACGGAAAACTGCTGCGCGTCGAGCTCGGAAGCGTGCATGACCGATTGCAAGCCTGCCCAACCGGCGAGGTCCGTCAAGCGCCGCGGGGCTGCGTGAACGAGCTCTCATGGCTGCGGAATTGCACGGGTTGCTTCGTTCGCTGGCGGTCAAGACCGACCATCGCGGTGCCGGTACCGGTTCGGCGCAGGGCGCGCAGTGGGAAGCGTTCCTGAAGACCGGGGAGAGCACCGTCTACGGCAGTGGGGCAATGGAAGGGGCATCGGCGATGGGGTGCCGTGAGCCGCCGGAGGTCGCGCAACATGAGTGACAGGCCGTACAACGTGCTGTTTCTGTGCACGGGAAATTCCGCCCGAAGCATCATCGCCGAATGCTTGCTCAACCAACGGGGACGCGGAAGATTTGCCGGCTACAGCGCGGGCAGCT
>JBAQWM010000174.1:0-1857 GCA_049298915.1 Steroidobacteraceae bacterium
CCTGTACCAGCGCTTCGACGGCGACTGGTTCCTCGCGATCGCCGCTTACAATTACGGCACGGGAAATGTGCAGCGCGCCATCAATCGCAATCGCGCACTACGACGCGACACCGACTTTTTCTCGCTGTCCCTGCCGGCCGAGACCAGGGCCTATGTGCCGAAGCTGATTGCGCTCGCCAGGATCGTGCGCGATCCGGAAGCCTACGGACTGGCCATGGCGCCGATTCCGGACGCGCCATACTTTCGCGTCATCCCGACCGATGGACCCGTCGACCTGCGACTGATGGCGGATCTGGCCGGCGTCGACACGGAAGAATTGCATGCGCTGAACCCGTCCTGGAATCGCTGGCTGTCCGACCCCGATGGCCCGCACCGGATCCTGGTCCCCGAGGTGGTCGCGGACAGCTTCGTCGAGCAACTGGCGGCGCTCGATGGGCCGGCGCGCGCGGGACTCCGCATTCATACGGTCGCCGCCGGCGAATCCGTGGCCTCCATCGCGGAGCAGTACAAGGTGCCGGCATCGTTCCTGGAACGCATCAATGGCGACGCCGCGACCGGCCTGCAGCCCGGCCAGGAATTGCACGTACCGGGCGGCAGCGTGGCCCAGTTGCGCGAGGGGCTGGGCTCCGACCTGGAGCGGCGGATCTACCGCGTACGGCCGGGAGATTCGCTGTGGACCATTTCGCGCCGCAATGGCATGTCGGTCGCGAGCCTCGCGCGACTGAATGGCATTTCGACCAGCGCCGTGCTGCAGCCCGGCCAGCGATTGCAGGTGTCGGGCCCGGCCCGTACCGCCAGCGCGAACCCGGGCGGTGGGGAACAACCGGCCTCGGGTCGAGTGGATTACAAGGTAAAAAGAGGCGACACGCTCTCCGGCATCGCGCGCCGCTTTGCCGTCACCGTGCAGCAACTGCAGGGATGGAACAATATGGGCAGCAATACGTTGCTGCGGGCCGGCCAGCGGCTCACCATCCACGTGGGTAACAATATGGGTGTCGGCGGCTGAGTTCGACTGGGGGATCGCATGGGTTTCCTGACCGGCAAGAAGGCGCTGATCGTGGGCCTCGCGACCGAGCGCTCGATTGCCTGGGGCATCTCGCAGGCGATGCGGCGTGAGGGCGCCGAGCTGGCATTCAGCTACCAGAATGACCGCATCAAGGACCGCGTGGTCCAGCATGCCGGCGAGCTGGGGTCGAAACTGGTGATGCCGATGGACGTCGGCATCGATGCCGAAATCGATGCCGCATTCACGCGCCTGCGGTCGGAATGGGGCGCACTCGACGTGATCGTGCATTCGGTCGCATTCGCGCCGCGCGAGGCCCTGACCGGCAGCTTCGTCGAATCCACGACGCGCGAGGCATTTGCGACCGCACACGATGTTTCGAGCTACAGCCTGACCGCGCTCGCGCGCGCCGGCCTGCCGCTGATGGATGGGCGGGCGGGCGCCCTGCTGACCCTCAGCTACCTCGGCGCCGTGCGCTCGATCCCTTCCTACAATGTCATGGGCCTCGCCAAGGCGAGCCTCGAAGCCAATGTCCGGTTCCTGGCCGCGGATCTTGGTTCCAAGGGCATCCGGGTCAATGCGATCTCGGCCGGGCCGATCAAGACGCTCGCAGCCGCCGGCATACCGGGATTCCGGAAAATGCTGCATCACGTGGAGCAGGTGGCGCCGCTCAGGCGCAATGTGACGATCGAGGATGTCGGGAATGCGGCGGCATTCCTGTGCTCCGATCTGGCGGCGGGAATCACCGGTGAGACGCTCTATGTCGACTCGGGCTACAGCCACGTCGGCATGAGCTTTCCGGAGTAGCAGCGGGTTCGTGCCGGGTACCCGGCCCCGGCCGGACACCCCTCGCT
>JBAQWM010000175.1:0-7760 GCA_049298915.1 Steroidobacteraceae bacterium
CTGATGGACAATGCGGCCTGGTTTCGCTCCGAGCTGACGGCCCTTGGTTTCCGGATTCCTGCCGGCGAGCACCCGATCATCCCGGTCATGCTCGGCGATGCGACAATTGCCGGACGCATGGCCGAGCGGCTGCTCGACCTCGGCGTCCATGCGATCGGATTCTCGTATCCGGTGGTGCCGATGGGGAAGGCCCGAATCCGCACGCAAATGTGCGCAGCCCACTCACGCGAACAGCTCGAATCCGCGGCTGCCGCATTCGCGCAGGCCGGCCGCGAGCTCGGCATCATCGGGGGTTGAAGACCGCATGAAGGCATTGATCAAGTCGCGTCCGGAACCGGGTATCTGGATGGGTGAGCTGGCGAAGCCCGAAATCGGCCCCAATGACGTCCTGATCCGGATGCGCAAGACCGCGATATGCGGCACTGACATCCACATCTACCAGTGGGATGAATGGGCGCGACGCACGATTCCGGTGCCGATGCAGGTCGGGCACGAGTATTGCGGCGATCTCGTCGCGCTGGGCAGCGAAGTTCGCGGACTCGCGCGCGGCGACCGGGTATCCGGCGAAGGGCATATTACCTGCGGCCACTGCCGCAACTGCCGGGCCGGCCGCCGTCACCTGTGCCGGAATACCCAGGGCGTCGGCGTCAACCGGCCAGGCTGCTTCGCGGAATACATGGTACTGCCATCCGCCAATGTATTCCGGGTGCCGGAGGCGATCAGCGACGAAATCGCCGCAATCCTCGACCCGCTCGGGAATGCGACCCACGCGGCGCTGTCATTCAACATGGTTGGCGAGGACGTGCTGATCACGGGTGCCGGGCCCATCGGCATGATGGCGGTCGCGATAGCGCGCTTCATCGGCGCGCGTCACGTCGTGATCACCGACGTCAATGAATACCGGCTCGAACTGGCGCGCAGGCTCGGCGCGACCAGGGCGCTGAATGTGTCGCGTGAATCCATCGACGATGCGATGCGTGAACTCGGCATGGCGGAAGGATTCGACGTCGGACTCGAGATGTCCGGCAATGCCTCGGCATTCAGGGACATGCTGCGCGTCATGCACCATGGCGGCAGCATTGCGATGCTGGGCATCCCGCCGGGCGAAATGGCCATCGACTGGAACCAGGTGATCTTCAAGGGTCTCGTGATCAAGGGCATCTATGGCCGCGAGATGTTCGAGACCTGGTACAAGATGGCGAGCATGCTGCAGAGCGGTCTCGACATCCGCCCGGTGATCACCCACCGATTCGCCGCGGACGATTACCAGCACGCATTCGAGAAAATGGGCAGCGGCCAGTCCGGAAAGGTCCTGCTGGACTGGGCCGCCTGAGTTCAGTCGATGCTGCAGCGGCAGAGGAAGACCGGACGGCCCTGCGCTGCGAGTTCCAGCAGGCCGCGAACTTCCGCCAGCGCCGAATCGAGTCCGGGTAACCGCAAGCGGTGCGGGGCGACTGCCCGCACCAGCGCTGCCGCCGCCGTCTGCAGGCGCAATGCCAGCACATCGCGCCAGGACATGCCGCGCTCGACCCAGATGACCCCATAGCCTTCCGCAAGTCCCGCGAGCTTCGCGGCTTCCGCGATAGCCTCGTCCACGCCGCCCAGTTCATCGACGATCCCCGCGGCGCGCGCGTCGGCGCCGGTCCAGACCCGGCCCTGCGCCAGACTCTCGATCTCCTCGGGCCGCCGCTTGCGCGCGCGCGCGACACTCTCGACGAATTCCCGGTAGGAGTGCTCAACATTCGCCTGCAGGATATGCCGCATTTCATCGCCGATCCGGCGATCCAGGTCGATGGCGCCGGCCAGCACCGTGGTGCCGAATCCATCGCTGGTGACGCCGATTTTTGCGAGCGTGTTCTGAAAAGTCGGGATCACCACGTAAACGCCGATCGAGCCAGTGACGGTGGTCGGGGCGGCCATGATGCGGTCCGCGTTCATCGCGATGTAGTAGCCTCCCGAGGCGGCAACCGTCCCCATCGACGCAACCACCGGCTTGCCGGCGGCGGACAGGGCAGCGACTTCGCGGCGGATGACTTCCGACGCCAGCATGCTGCCGCCCGGGCTGTCGATGCGCAGCACGACAGCCGAGTAATCTTCGTCATCGCGCAACTCGCGCAGCCGTGCAGCGAGCGTGTCGCCGCCGACGAATCCGGGCGGCTGCTCGCCGTCGAGGATCTCGCCTGAGGCGACGATCACGGCAACATTGTGGTCCTCAGAGCCCGCCAGGGCTTCGTCGGACCGGACGATGGACAGATACGGCAGCCAGTCGACCGCGTTGTAGCCGCCAGTGTCCTCGTCCTCGCCGGCCACGCCGGCGACGATCGCCTCGAACTCCTCGCGCGTCTTCAGACCGTCCACCAGGCCGCGCGCCAGCGCGTACTGCGCAAGATCGCCACCGGCCGCCCTGACACCCGCGACCGCCTCGTCCGCGTAAGCCTGCAAGAGCGCGGGCTCGAGACGGCGCGCCTCGGCGACATCCGTCTTGTAGCTTTCCCAGAGAGCGCCGATCCAGACCCTGGCATTTTCGCGATCCTCGCGCGACATGTCGCTCCTGGTCCAGGTTTCTGTCGCCGACTTGTGGCTGCCGATCCTGAAAACATTCACGTCGACGGCCAGCTTGTCCATGGTGCCGCGCAGAAAGCTGCGGTAGTAGGAATAGCCGTCCAGCAGCACGAATCCAAATGGGTCGAGATAGACCTCGTCGGCCTGTGCAGCCAGATAGTACTGGCGCTGCGTAAAGTAGAGCCCGTGTGCAAACACCTTCTTGCCGGACTCGCGGAACCACCGTATCGAGCGTGCCAGGTCCTGCAGCGCGGGCAGGCCAGCGCGTTCGAGGCCGTCGAGATCGAGAACCAGCGCCTCAATACGCTCGTCGTCGCGCGCGTGGTCGACGACGTCGATCAGGTCGCGCAGCCGGGTTTCCTGTTCGTCTTCGCCGCTGAGATCCGCAAGCGCGCGATCGAGCGGATCGCCGGATTCTTCTTCGACGATCCGGCCAAGCGGCGCGAGTTCAAGCGCGGCGCTGCCGGGAATGAACGGCAAGCTGGTGTGGCTCGCCGCAAGCAGCGCGCCGAATATGACCAGCAGCAGCACCAGGTGCAGTACCTTGCGCAGGCCGTCGAGGGCATGCCACAGGCCCTTCAGGACGGCGCCGATACCGCGAATCAGGCCCATGATCAGCTGCCCAGCTTTTCCTCGATGCGTGCGGACTTGCCGGAACGGGCGCGGAGATAATAGAGCTTGGAGCGGCGAACCTTGCCGCGACGCTTGACTTCAACGCCCGCGATCGACGGGCTGCGCGTCTGGAACACGCGCTCGACTCCCTCGCCGTGCGAAACCTTGCGCACGGTAAACGAGCTGTTGAAGCCGCGATTCTTGCAGGCGATCACGATCCCCTCGTAGGCCTGAATCCGCTCGCGATCGCCCTCGCGGACCTTGACCTGCACCACGACGGTGTCGCCGGGCCCGAATTCGGGCAGCTTGTGGCTCGCCGTGCGCGATTCCAGTTCCTGAATGATCTTGTTCATGGGTACATTCCCGATTCCAGCCTGTGTCCAGCCATCGTCTTCATTCACCGCGGCGGCTCGATACCTGCCTCGGCGCAGTATTCATTCAGCAGCGCGCGCTCTTCGCCGGAGAGCTCGCGCGCGGCGATCAACTCGGCCCGCAGCCGCCAGGTCCGTCCCAGCGCCTGCTTCAGGCGCCAGCGCCGGATCTCGGCGTGGTTACCGGACTGCAGCACCCCGGGGACCCGGTGGCCTTCCCAGGATTCCGGCCTCGTGTACTGCGGAAACTCGAGCAGGCCCTCGCCAAACGAGTCCTGCAACGCCGATTCCGCGGCACCCAGCACGCCCGGCAGCAGCCTGGCGACCGCATCGATGACCACCAGCGCCGGCAACTCGCCGCCGGATACGACATAGTCGCCGATCGAGAGCTCTTCGTCGATCAGCTGCTCGACGACGCGCTGGTCGATGCCCTCGTAACGCCCGGCGACCAGCAGCATGCCCTTCAGACCCGCCAGACGCTGCGCCGTCCGGTGTGTGAAGGGCCGGCCCTGCGCCGTCAATGCGATCACCGGCGAACCCTCCGGCAGCCGGCGCGCCGAGGCCCTGATTGCGCCCGCGAGCGGCTCGACTTTCATGACCATCCCGGGCCCGCCGCCATAGGGTCGATCATCCACCGTCCGGTGCGGATCCGTCGCGAGCAGCCGCGGGTCCTCCGTACCGACCCGGATCAGTCCACCCGCCAGCGCGCGTCCCACGACGCCGGCCCCGAGCCCAGCCCGGATCATTTCCGGGAACAGCGTGACGACTTCTATGTGCATCTAGAAATCGGGATCCCAGTCGACCGTGATGCGTCGCTGCAGGAGATCCACCTTGGGCACATGTCGCGAAACCATCGGCAGCCAATGTTCGCGTTCCCCGATCACGACCATGACGGCGTTGGCGCCGGTCTCGAGAAAATGGTCCACGCGCCCCAGCACATGGCCCTCCAGATTCACGACTTCGAAACCGAGCAGGTCGGCCTGGTAGTACTCACCGTCCTTCAGCGCCGGCAATTCGCGACGCTCGATCCATAACTCCTGTGGCGCCAGCGCCATGGCCTGGTCACGATTGTCGATACCCCCGAGCCGTGCAACCAGGCCCCTGCCATGGCGCCGGCCTTCGAAGTGCCTCAGGTCCCGGTGGCTGCCGTCCGGCAGATCGACCCGCCACACCGGATAATCCAGCATCTGTTCCGGCGGCACGGTATAGGACACGATCTTGACCCAGCCGCGGACGCCAAATGACCCGCTGATCCGGCCCAAGGCAATCCGGCTCAGTTCCTGGCCCGTGGATTGCGACGGCGGCTCCGCCATGCGGCGACCGTCGCTCTGCGATCAGGCCGCCGCCTGCTTGCGGGCTGCCATCACGAGCGTGCGAACCCGATCGGACATCTTGGCGCCCGTGCCGGTCCAGCGGTCGATGCTCGGCAGGTTGAGCTCGAGCCGCTGGTCCTTGCGCCGCGCGACCGGATTGAAGAACCCGACCTGCTCCAGCACCAGCCCGCCCTGCCGCTTGCGGCTGTCCGTGACGACAACGTGATAGAACGGCGCGTTCTTGCCGCCGCGGCGCGTCAGTCGGATCGTTACCATCGGATCATTTCCTCGCAGCCCGAAGCCGTCGGACCCCATCAAAGAGCCGGGCATTCTACTCAAATCATGCAGCTAATGAAAGGCTTGCAGCGTCCCGCCGGCAGGCCGTTTCAGCGTGGGCCGTGACCGCCGGGATTGCGTCCTGCGAGGCCCCGCAGCATGCGGGCAAGACCGCCACCCTTCATCTTCTTCATGACCGATTCCATCTGCTGATACTGCTTCAGCAGGCGGTTGACCTCCTGGACCTGGACCCCGGCGCCTGCTGCTATGCGCCGCTTGCGCGAGCCGTCGATGATCGCGGGTCGTCGTCGCTCGACCGGGGTCATCGAGTCGATGATCCCGATCTGGCGCCCGATCGACCGGTCGTCAACGGCAGCGGACGCGCCGGCCGGCAGCGCCTGAGCGGGCAACTTGTCCGCAATCGCAGCCATGCCTCCCATCCGTTTCAGCTGGCCCAGCTGTTCCCGCAGATCGCTGAAATCGAATCCGCTGCCCTTGGCCAGCTTCTCGGCGAGCCGCCGGGCCTGGCCCTGATCGACGCCCGCCTGGACCTGCTCGACCAGCGACAGCACATCACCCATGCCGAGGATTCGTGAGGCCACCCGCTCCGGGTGAAAGACCTCGAGCGCATCGACTTTTTCACCGACCCCGAGGAACAGGATCGGCTTGCCGGTTACCTGGCGCACGGACAGCGCCGCACCGCCGCGCGCATCGCCATCGGCCTTGGTCAGGATCACGCCGGTCAGGGAGAGCGCGGCGTCGAAGGCGCGCGCCGCAATGACCGCGTCCTGGCCGGCCATGCTGTCGACGACGAACAGCCGTTCCGTGGAACCGGCGGCGCGGTCGATCGAGCGCACTTCGGCCATCATGTCCTGATCCACGTGCAGGCGTCCTGCCGTGTCGATGATGACGATGTCCTGCGCGTGGCTGCGCGCGTGCGCGATCGCCGCAACGGCGATCCCGACCGGATCCGCGCCCGCGGGCGGGTCGAAGGAATCTGCGCCGACCAGTTCCGCAAGCCGCGCGAGCTGGGTCATTGCGGCCGGGCGGTAGATGTCGGTGCTCGCCAGCAGTGGCCGCTTGCGATGCTGGTGAATCAGGAGTCGCGCCAGTTTTGCCGCAGTCGTGGTCTTGCCCGCGCCCTGCAGGCCGGCGAGCAGAATGACGACCGGAGCCTGGGCGCGCAGGTTGAGGCCGCGACCCGGCTCGCCCATGACCCGGATCAGCTCCTCGCGGATGATGCCGACGAATGCCTGGCCGGGCGTCAGGCTGCGGGAGACCTCGGCGCCCAGGGCGCGAACGCGCGCGGCCTCGATCAGCGCCTTGACGACCGGCACCGCCACATCGGCCTCGAGGAGCGCCATGCGCACCTGGCGCAAGGCAGCGGCAATATTGTCGTCGGTGAGCCGGCCCCGGCCGCGCACAGAATCAACTGCCTGGCCGAGGCGCTCGGCAAGCGTATCAAACATCCGGGTGGCATCCTGGCGGCAAGGTGCCGCAAAATCGCGCTGCCGCCGATTATAGGACGGCCCCTGTACAATGACTGCTCGCGATCGCGGAGCCGGACTTGCGCGGATTTTTCGTCATACTTTTCTATCTTGCCGCGGTCGCGGCGGCGCTGCATGCCGCCCGGCGCGACGATGGCCGTATTGCAGTGCGCGAACCGGCGCTCTACCTCGCGGGCGTGGCCTGGCTGGCGCATGGGTTATGGCTCGCCGATACCCTGCGGCCATTCGGCGAAATCGGAGTGGGTATCGCCGACAGCGCGTCATTGATGGGGCTGATTATCGGCCTTGGCGGCCTGGTGGCACTCATTGCGCGCCGCTATCGCGTGGTCGCCGCGATCATGCTCGGACTCGCGGCGCTGCTTGCTGCCGGCACCGGCAGTCTGCCCGAAATGCGGGAGATCGCCGATCCAGGCTGGCCATTGGCGGCGCACATCGTGCTGGCGATGGGGGCGGCCGGTATGTTTGCGGTGGCTGCGGTGTTTGTGATCCTGCTCACCCTGCAGGACCTGCAGTTGCGCAGCAAGCGCCCTGCCAACTGGCTGGCATCCCTGCCCCCCGTCGAAAGTCTCGAACATGCCCTGTTTACGGTGATCGGCACCGGCATGGCGGCGCTGACCGTGGCGATCCTGGCGGGCCTGCTGTTCGTAACCAACCTGTTCGAGCAGCATCTCGCCCACAAAGCGTTCCTGGCGCTGACCGCCTGGCTGATTTTCGCGGTGCTGCTGTTCGGCCGCTGGCGATTCGGCTGGCGCGGCCGCAGGGCGGCTGCCTACACACTTGCGGGTTTCGTGTTCCTCACGCTCGCCTACTTCGGCAGCAAGTTCGTCCTCGAGATCGTGCTGGGCCGGCACTGGGGTTGAAGGCTTGAGCGGCATGGCGCCATACGCGCTGCTGATACTGACCGCCCTGCTGGAAATTGCGATGCCGGCACTGCGGTCGAGACGCTTGCCGGCGCGGCGCCCGGGCGACCGTGCCGTGCTGCGGCTGCGCCGCCGTTTTGCCACCGAGCCGCGCCGCGCGCGCCGTGCCGCCTGGCTGCTGCGGATCACGCTGCTCGTGGCGTTATTGCTCGCGCTGATGCTGACGCCGGTTGAGAACCGGATGACGGTCGCACTGGT
>JBAQWM010000176.1:0-3775 GCA_049298915.1 Steroidobacteraceae bacterium
ACGCAGAGCATCATGTTCATGACGATCCGCGAGGGCTCAGACGAGTCGCCCCGGATTTTCACCGATGCCTGGGCCGGCTACCCGCCGGCCCGCGAGCGGCTGCTCGCCGCGCTGGCCCGCCACCGGACTCCAAACCCGGTCGTGCTGACCGGCGATATCCATTCATTCTGGGTCAACGAAATTGCGAATGCCGCCGGGCGGCCATTCGGCGTGGAGCTCGTGACCTCCTCCATCGCGACTTCGACCAATGACAAGTCGCAGCTGCTGCCGCTGAACCCGCAAGTCCGCTTTCACGAGGGCAATCACAGCGGCTACATCCGCTGCGATCTGGACCGCGACAAGCTGCGTGCCGACGTGGTGGGAATCGACGACCGGCTCGATCCGCGCAGCGGCCGGACTGTGCTGGCGAGCTTCGAGCTGCGCGCGGGTGACCCGCGCGCGCACCGCCTCTAACCGCGGATGCAGTTGAGATAGAGTTTTTCGAAATCGTTGACGGTCATCGGCAGGGGATTGCCGCCAGTCGAGGGATCCGCGAGCGCCTGCGGCGCAAACTCGGAAGCATGCTCTTCGCGCACCCCGAGGGCGGTCAGCTTTGGCGGGATGCCGATGGTCGCGCGCAGTTCCAGTATCCAGTCGAGGAATCCTTCGTAACTGTGGCGCTTGAGCCCAAGCCATGCGGCGAGGCGGCCCATGCGCGGTTCGATCGCGCGCCGGTTCCAGGCCAGCACGTAGGGCATCACGACGGCATTGGTGAGCCCGTGGTGCGTGTCGAGATTTGCGCCGCAGGGATGACTGAGGCTGTGCATCGCTCCCAGGCCCTTCTGGAATGCGGTCGCGCCCATGGATGAAGCGACCAGCATGTGCGAGCGCGCCTCGAGGTCCGTGCCATCGGCCACCGCGCGCGGCAGGAAATCGTGGATCAGGCGCATGCCTTCGACCGCGATGCCATCCGCCAGCGGATGAAAGAAGGGAGCGCAATAGGCTTCGAGGCAATGCGACAGCGCGTCCATGCCGGTCGCGGCCGTCACTTTCGGCGGCAGACCGATCGTCAGTTCAGGATCGGCGATCACGACGCCGGGCATCATCTTCGGGTGGAAGATGATCTTCTTGGTGTGATCGCGGCGATCGGTGATCACCGAGGCGCGGCCGACCTCCGAGCCGGTGCCCGCCGTCGTGGGAATGGCGACCACCGGCGCCATGCCTGCGGCATCGACGCGCGTCCACCAGTCCTCGCGATCCTCGAAATCCCAGATCGGCCGGGTCTGTCCGGTCATCAATGCGATCGCCTTGCCGGCGTCGAGCGCGCTGCCGCCGCCGAATGCGATCACGCCATCATGGCCGCCCTCGCGCCATGCACGCACGCCGTCGATGACATTCTGTTCGACGGGATTCGACTGGACGTCGGAAAAGACGGCGCAGTGCAGGCCCGCCTCGCGGCACACATCGACTGCCTTCGCGATCATCGGCAGCGCCGCCAGACCGGGGTCGGTCACCAGCAGCGGTCTGCGGATTCCGAGTGTCGCGCAGGCCTGCGGCAATTTCCGGATGTTCCCCGCGCCGAACAGGATCCTGGTCGGATAGTTCCAGTTGCCGTTGAGTTTCATGACTGCCTCAGGTCTTCAGTCGAAGATGATAGGACTTCGGCCGCGTAAGGTGCTCATAGCCGACCCGTGACAGCGTGCAGCCCCGCCCCGAGTCCTTGACCCCTACCCAGGCGAGCGCCGGATCCAGGTAATCGCAGCGGTTCATGAACCAGGTGCCGGTCTCGACGCGCTGGCCGATCGCGAGCGCCGCATCCACGTCCTGCGTCCAGACAGCCGCAGTCAAGCCGAATGGGCTGTCATTCATCAATCGCACGGCTTCGTCGTCGCCATCGACCGCCATGATGCCGGCCACCGGCCCGAATATCTCCTCGCGCATGACCGGCATCGAATGATCGACATCGAGCAGGATCTGCGGCGCCAGGTAGGGTGTCTCCGACTCGCTCGCGGGGAATTCTCGTTCGTCGATTGCGGCGCGCGCGCCGACGGCGACGCTGGCCGCCACCTGTGTTCGGATCTGGCGCGCCGCGGCGGTGCGCACGACCGGCCCGAGTGTCGTCGCCGGATCGGTCGGATTGCCGAGCACGTAGCGGCGCGTCAGTTCGACCGCTCCCTCCACGAACTTCCGGTACACACCGCGATGCACGTAGATGCGCTGGATCCCGCAGCAGGACTGGCCGCTGTTGAAGAAGGCGCCATCCACGAGATTCTCGACCGCATGCGCGAGATCCGCATCCGCACGTACGTAGGCCGGGTCGCAGCCGCCGAGTTCCAGACCGACGCCGATGAAGCGTTCCGCGGCGGCGCGCTGCACGGCATGGCCGCCGTCCACCGAACCCGTAAATGCCACGAAATCCACGCGCGGATCGGAAATCAGCCGGGTCGTCTGCCCGTGCGACAGATGCAGCGCCTGGAACAGGCCATCCGGCAGGCCGGCCTTGCGCAGGCAGGCCTCGAAGCGCTCGGCGCACAGCGGTGTCTGCGCCGAATGCTTCAGCAGCACCGCGTTGCCCGCCATCAGCGCCGGTATCACGCTGTTGACCGCAATCAGGTAGGGATAATTCCAGGCCGCGATCGTGAACACGACGCCGAGCGGCTCGCGCCGGAGGAACCGGCGGAATCCCTCTTTTGGCCCGGCGTCAATATCGGCGAGCGATTCGCCAGCGATGGCGATCATGTGGCGCGCGCGCTCGAGCGTGCCGCGCACTTCGTTGGGCGCGTAGCGGATCGGCCGCCCCATCTGCCAGGTCAGCTCGCTTGCGATCTCGGCGGCAGCGGCCTCAAAGCATTCGCAGAATGCGAGGCAGATCCTCGCCCGCTCCGCGACCGGCGTGTTGCGCCACTGCGGCTGCGCCCTGCGCGCCCGCAGAAGCGCGGCATCGACCGCCGCATCGGTGGCGAGTTCGCGCTCGCAATACACCGATCCGTCCACCGGACTGATGGTCTTCTGCAACGTCAGATGATCTCGAAGTACCGGGCGAGTTCCCAGTCGCTGATGTGGCGGCGGAACTCGCGTTCCTCCCACTCGCGCGTCGCTGCATAGTGCTCGACAAACTCGTCGCCGAACCAGTCGCGCGCCATCTTCGAAGCCTTGAGGCGCTGCGCGGAATCCCACAGCGTTCGTGGCAGTGCCAGGTACTCGGGAAAGCGCTTCTCGTAGGCATTGCCCTCGACCATCGGCTCCGGTTCGACGCGATGCTCGATGCCCCAGAATCCCGATGCGAGCGCCGCGGACAGGATCACGTATGGATTGGCGTCGGCAGCTGCAATGCGGAATTCGACACGCTGCGACTTGGGCGAGCCGGGAATGACGCGCAGCGATGTGGTGCGGTTATCCACGCTCCAGGCCGAATCCGTCGGCGCCCAGAAGCCCGGAATCAGGCGCCGGTAGGAATTGACCGTCGGCGCGATCATCGCCAGCAGTTCCGGCATCAGCTTCTGCTGGCCGCCGACGAACCAGCGCTGCGTATCGCTCATCGAATGCTGTTTTGAAGCGTCGTGGAACGCCGATTTGCCGGCGCTGTTCTTCAGCGACATGTGGATATGGCCGCTCTGGCCCGGCCAGTCCTTCGACCACTTGGCCATGAAGGTCGCCATCAGGCCGCGGCGCTGCGCGACCACCTTGCTGAAGGTCTTGAAGAGCGCCGCCTTGTCGGCCGCGGCGAGCGCGCCGTCCACCGCGATCGCCGCCTCGATGACGCCCGGGCCGGTTTCCTCGTGCAGGCCCTCGATCG
>JBAQWM010000177.1:0-2575 GCA_049298915.1 Steroidobacteraceae bacterium
GGCGGAAGCGCCGCTGCCTTGCGCCGGTTCGCCTCCAGCCGCTCCTGCGAGGGCGGATGACTCGCGAACATTCCGGCGAGCCAGCCGCCGTCCTTGCGCGCATTCAGGCGCAGGAAAGTCTCCTGCAGGCTTACCGCGCCCTGGGCGTCATAGCCGGCGCGCTTCATGTAGTCGATCCCGTAACTGTCGGCCTCCAGCTCCGCCTCCCTGTTGTAGCGCTGGGTCACGAGTTGTGCGCCGATGCCGGCGCCCAGCATGGCGATATTGCCGTAGTCGCTGTCGTGAGCCGCGACCTGGGCTGCCATCAGTCCGCCCTGGATCAGCATGCCGCGGCTCATCGCCCGCGCCGAGTGCCGCGCTGCGGCATGCACGACCTCGTGTCCGAGCACTGCAGCGAGTTCAGATTCGGACTTCAGTTCGGTCAGCAGCCCGCGATTGACGGCGATCTTGCCGCCAGGCAAGGCCCAGGCATTGGGAATCGAGTTGTTGAGGACCGCAAACTCGTACGGCAAGTTCCTGTCGCTGACCGCGGCCAGGCGCTGCCCGACGCCCTGGACATAGCTTGTCAACGCCGGGTCCAGCTGCTGGTCGCCACCCTCGGCCTGGCGCATCGGCGCGAAATTTCGCTGCCCGATCTGCAGTTCCGTTCCCTCTCCAACCAGCATCAGCTCCTTCTTGCCGGTGACGGGATTCACGGAACAGGCCGGGAGCAGAACGAAGGCGGCCAACAGGCCGGGCAGGAACCGGAACAAGGTGGAACGCATGATGGCGGACTCGTGACGCGGCGCTCTGCCGCACTGCCGCTCCATTATCACGGCCAGACTCCGGAAACAGAAATCCCGGCACCGGGCCGGGACTGCTCAGGAGAATTTCCGGACTGGAACAACCCGGATCATGCGGTGCTGCGGGCCCTTTCAGTTGGCAATGCTCATCACCAGGTCGTACAGCAGGTCCGGCCGGCCGTCTCCGCGGAAGTCCACGACGTGCACGTAGAATGTCGTGGCGCCGTTGACCTGTATTTCCAGGATGGAATCCAGCATCACGCCGGTGACATCATCGTCATGCACACATGCACCCAGGAATGTCGGTGCATTGCAGCTGTTGAGCCGGACACCGTTGGCATCCACGAACTCGATGACCGAATCGAGCGGACTCCCGTTGGCCTGGGCATCGATGTCAATCGTGATGCGCAAGGGCCCCTGGGTCGTGATCCGATAGTAGTCCTCGTCGGGATCCAGGACTGTATTTGGATGGCCGCTGGGGCTGATCGATGCCGCGAAGCTTGCATTACCTAAAGGCAGCGGCGTGGCAGTCGCGATCGAATCGTTGCGACCGAGTGGTACTGCGTTGATCGTAATGCTGAGCGTCTGCGAATCCATCGTGCCGCAGTTGTCGGTCGCGATCACATCGAAGCTGCGGGTCTCGACTGTGTTCGGCGTGCCGGAAAGCTGACCGCTCATCGCATTGATGGGGCCGAGCCCGCTCGGGAGCGTGCCATTGACGGCAAAACTGTAGGGTGGAACGCCGCCAGCGGCCTGTACCATCGCATTGTAGAAAATCCCGACAACCCCGTTCGGCAAAGCCAGGGTCGTGATGTTGAGCGCCGCTCCCGGATTCACCGTGATCTGCAGCCCCGCCCGGCTGGCGGAGGCCGGTGCTGCGGCCGAATCAGTCACCCTCGCGGTGAATGTGGAAGTGGCGGCGACGCAGCTGGCTGGCGGTGTGCCAAAAATGGCGCCCGTGACCGCATTCAGGGCAAGACCATCTGGCAGCGGACCAAGCGGGACTTCCCATTGATAGGGAGGCAGGCCTCCCCGGGCCTGCATTGTCTGATCGTACGGAATCCCGGCAGTGCCATCGGGCAGGACGCTGGTCGTCAACTGGAGCGTCACCCTGATGCTTTTGCTCCGGGTCGCCGCCTGCTGCGTAGCGGAACCATCCGTCACCCTGACCGTGAATGTCTGATTGGTGGCGGTAGCTGTTGGAGTGCCAGTGATGGAGCCGGCGCCGCTGATCGCAAGTCCCGCCGGCAGGCTGCCGGCACTGATGCTGAAACTGTATGGCGCGGTGCCTCCGGTCGCAACGACCGTCTGGTTGTAGGCCGCGCCGACGGTTGCATCCGGCAGTGCGCCAGCAGCGATGACCAGCGGGTCGACGGCCTGGAGGCTGAGGGCTTGGGTGTCGCTCTGCGGTGGCGTGCCCGAATCCATCACGGTGATCGAGAAGTTCGCGGTGCCCACCGGTCCCATCGGAGTACCGGTGATGGCACCGGTTGTGGTGTTGAGTGTGAGACCCGCCGGCAGGTTGCCAGTGATGCTGAATGTCTTCGCTCCGGTTCCACCGACCACCACGATGGTGAAATTGAATGCCGTGCCGATGACGGCTGTCGTCGTGCCCGTCGTGGTGATATTCAATGCCGGTGTAGGAACGACTGCGACGCCACCACCGCCACCGCCGCAGGACGCCAGGAGTGCCAGCGCCAGCGCCGCCGCAGGCGGGAACAGGACTCCCTGCAATCCGGTCCTCACGGGCCCTCGAACTGGTCGAACCGGGGATCAGTTCCGATCAGGGTCAC
>JBAQWM010000178.1:0-11569 GCA_049298915.1 Steroidobacteraceae bacterium
GCCTCGAATCGCTGCGGATGACGCGGCACCAGAATCAACAATGCCGCGGGGAAACGCCGCCGCACGGAACCGTGGGCATCGAGGATCATGTCCTCTTCGCCCTCGTGCGTGCTGCCGGCGACCCAGATCGGGCGCCCCGGCGCATGCGAGTGCCGCCAGTCCCTGCCGCGCTCTTCGATCCCGGCCGGCGGCTGGAAATCGAATTTGATGTTTCCCGTCACGTGCGTGCGCGCAGCGTTCGCCCCGATCGATCGGAAGCGCCGGGCATCGGTTTCGCTCTGGGCTGCGATCAGAATGCCGTGCGACAGCGCCTGCCGGAACAGCGGCACCAGGCGGCGGTAGCGTCCGACCGAACGCGGCGAGATTCGCGCGCTGGCGAGTACCAGCGGCACCTGCCGCCGGCCGCATTCCGCGTAGAGATTCGGCCACAATTCGGTCTCGAGGATCATCGCCAGGCGGGGCCGCACCCGGTCGAAGAATCGCCGTACCGACCCCGGAAGGTCGAATGGAATGTATCGCAGCCGCACCGATTCGCCGAACAGTTGCTTCGCGCGTTGCGCACCGGTCGGCGTGACCGTCGTCAGCAACAGCGAATATTGCGGGTGGCGCGCCAGCAGTTGCCTGACCAGCGATTCTGCTGCCTGGACCTCGCCCACCGAAACCGCATGGATCCACACCGTGTTGCCGGGCAGCGCGGGCCCGAATCCGAATCGCTCGTCGAGCCGCGCGCGATAACTGGGGTCGCGTAGCCCGCGCCACAGGTGCGTCAGCAGCGCCACCGGCGCCGCGAAGTAGGCCAGGATATTGTAGATGATGCGCATCCGGTCCTAGCGCCCGTGCGCCGAGCGTAGCATCGCGTATCCGGATCGCCACTCGATGCGTCCGGAACTCACTTTTGCGAGACTTCGTGACAGCCGGTCGAGCACGCGCTCGCGCCAGGCACCGGGCTCGCGCAGCCGCCCGCGGTCGAAATCGAGTACCCAGACCCCAGCCGGTTCGCCGAGCATGATGTTGTTGGCAGTCAGATCGGCATGCTGTACGCCGGCATCGTGGAAGCGGCGCAGGCAGCGGCCGATCTCGGCCCAGCGCCATTCGTTCATCCGCCCGGCACGCAGCATTTCGGTCAGTGACGCGGCACCGACGAGGCGATCGGTGATGAGTTCCGCGACATATGTGCAGCTTTCGCGGCGATATACGGCAGCCACCGGCGCCGGCACCGGCAGCCCCTTCTCCAGCAGGGCTGCGAGCAGTCGCAACTCGCGGAATGATCGGGTGCGGTTCTCTCCGAAATACAGGAATCGCTCGCGCACGAGGCTCGCCACGATCCCTCCGCGCAGATAGCGCCTGAGCGCCCAGTGCCGCCCGCGATCCTCGATGAAGTGTATCGATCCGCGCCCGCCGGTGTGCGCCGTCAGGGCTCCGCGTCGCCGCCATCGATCGCGGTCGAACAACTCCCAGCCGGGGTCGTCGACTCGTTGCGGATCAAAGAGAATCGCGCCGCGGTCGACTGCGAGCCGCTGGAACATCGGGTGTCAGCGCGCGAGCACGTACTCGGCGCTGCAATACGGGCACTTGGCCCAGCCGGTCGCCTCGATCGGCAGATAGACGCGCGGGTGGCTGTTCCACAGCGACATCGCCGGCATCGGGCACGACAAAGGCAGATCCGCCGTGGTCACCTGGTAGCGCTGCTGGGCATTCGGAGGTACGGGTTCGAGTTTGTCCGGCTGCATGCCGCGATTATACCGGTGCCGGGTCGCCGCCGGCGACCATCACGCGGTCCCAGACGGCTGCGATGCGCCTGCGCGTTTCCGCGAATTGCCCCTGCTCCACGACCGGCGACCGCTGTTCGAGCGACAGGTGATGTGCCACTTCCCGGTAGCGCCGATACGCGTCCACCAGGCAGTCGATCGTGCGATGGTCGACCAGCGCTGCAGAGCCGACCGATTCGAGATGACGGATCGTGTCCGAAAATTCGCAAAGCAGCGGGTAGGCATCGGCCGAACGCAGTACCCAGTATTGCGCCATGAATTCGATGTCGGCAATACCGCCGCGGTCCTGCTTCAGGTCGAACAGACCGTCGCGCGCCCTGGAAAGCTCGGTGCGCATGCGCTCGCGCATCGCGACAATGTCTTCGCGCAGCGTGTGGCGCCGCACGGAGTGCATCAGGACCCTGCGGCGGATGCGGCCGAATTCGACGCCGAGCTGCGCATCGCCTGCAACCCGGCGCGAGTGCAGCAGCGCCTGGTGCTCCCAGGTCCATGCTTCCCTGCTCTGGTATTCCTCGAATGCGCCGATCTGCGTGAATGCGAGCCCTCCCTTGCCGCTCGGCCGCAGCCGGACGTCCACTTCATATAGGCGACCAGCAGCCGTGTGCACGGTCAGGAGATGTACGAGCCGCTGCGCCAGACGCAGGAAAAAGAGCTCATTGTCGACGACTTTCGGCCCGCCGGTCTGCTGCTGCCCACCGGCGGAATCGTGCAGGAACACCAGGTCCAGATCCGAGCCATAGCCCAGTTCCATACCGCCGAGCTTGCCGTAGCCGACAATGGCGACGCGCGCCACGCGCGGGCTCTCAGCGTCCGCACAAAGCGGCTCGCCGTGGACTGCGGCCGTCTTCTGCCAGGCAAGCGCAAGCGCCTGCTCCAGGACCAGTTCCGCGACGTCAGTCAGCCGGTCGCTGACCTGCATCAATGGCAGGCGTCCGGTCAGATCCTGCATCGCAGTCCGGAATGTCGCCGCGCGGCGAAAGTGGCGCAGCGCGTCCACCTGCCGCTCTTCGTCGTCACCGGCATGGCAGAGCCGGATGGCAAGTTCCTGCCGGAACTGTGCGCGGTCCGGGACCGTCTCGAATATGCGCGGGTCCAGCAGCTCGTCGAGCAGGAGTGGATGTGCGGCAACCTGCCGGGCGAGGTAATCGCCCAGCCCGCAGACGCTGACCAGTCGCGACAGGGCGCTTTGGTTCTCGTTGAGCAGGGCAAGATAGGCGGTGCGACCGCCGATGGCCTCGATGACGCGGATCAGCCGCGTCAGCAGCACCAACTCGTCGGGCGCGGGATCGCCGCCCGCCGCAGCCGAGATTTCCGTCAGCAGCCGCGGCAGCAGGACCGCAAGGCGGCGCCGCCCGAACTCGTCGAGGCGGCGGAAATAGGCCGACCGACGCAGATCAAGCAGCAACCCGGCGGCAGCTTCATTCCGGATTCCAAGCCGCGCGATTTCACGGCCGACGGCGTCCGCGACCGGTTCCGAGGTCCAGAGGGAATCCAGCTTTTCGGCTTGCGCACCGGTGCCATGTCCGCCTGGCCCGAAGACCATGTCATTGAAATGCGCTGTGACGGTGGCGCGTCGGGCATCGAGAGCACGAATGAATTCGCCCCAGCCCGAGGCGCCCATTGCCGCCGCCAGCCGATCGCGCCCGGCTTCATCAGCTGGCAGCGCATGTGTCTGCTGGTCCGCCGCCATCTGCAGGCGGTTTTCGCAGCGGCGCAGGAATTCGTAGGCGTCCAGCAATCCGGCAACCGCAGCCGCGGGCAGCAGTTTGACGCCCTGAAGCCGCGGCAGGACCGCGAGCAGCGAGGGGGTCTGCAGATCCGGCTCGGAACCGCCGCGAATCAGCTGCTGTGCCTGCACGATAAACTCGATTTCGCGGATGCCACCCGGACCCAGCTTGATGTCGTGCTGCAGCTCCCGCCGCGCGACCTCGCGCGCAATCATCTCCTTCATGTCGCGCAGACTCTCGAACACTCCGAAATCCAGGTAACGGCGATAGACGAAGGGACGCACGGTCCCGTCGTACAGCTCGCGATAGGCGGGAATGCCGGTGATCGCGCGCGCCTTGACGTAGGCATAGCGCTCCCAGTCACGCCCGTGCATCTGCAGGTAATCCTCGAATGCGCCGAAATTCACGACCAGCGGGCCTGACTCGCCGAATGGCCGCAGGCGCAGATCCACACGGAATACAAAGCCCTCCTCGGTGCGCGTGTGCAGCATGCGGACCAGTGCCTGACCCACGCGCGTGAAGAATTCCTCATTGGAAATCGGGCGGCTACCGTCGGTTTCGCCGGCTTCCGGGTGCAGCAGGATCAGGTCCACATCCGAGGAGAAATTGAGCTCGCGGCCGCCGAGCTTGCCCATCCCGAGCACGACCAGTTCCTGCGCTACACCCGTGCTCGAACGCGGCACCCCGTGGCGCATCGCCAGGGATTGCTGTGCGAATGAAACCGCGCCCGCGATCGCCGCGTCGGCCAGATCGGAAAGTTCACCCAGCACTTCCACAAGCGGAGCAGCGCCACTCAGATCGCGCCAGGCTATGCGCACCATCTCGCGACGGCGCAGTCGCCGCAGACCGTCCATGAAAGGCTTCTCGTCCGCCCCCGCCTGCGCGGCGAGCGCGACGAGCCGCCCGATATCGCCCGCCCGGCGCGGGTGATGAAGTTCGCCGGTTTCCGCAAGCTGAGCAAGCAGTGTCGGCTCACGGGCTACCGCCTCGGCGACGAACTCGCTCGCAGCGATCACCTTCCTGAGATCAGCAGCGCTAACACCGGCCGGCGCAGCGACCAAGCCGTCGGTCTGGCTCATCGGGACCCTGAAACGGAAATGATGCGGCTAGAATAACCCGGCGGCCGCGGTTTTAGCTCGCTGCGCGCGGCTGTCTGAGGCGCACGGCGACCGCTCCGCCAGCCGTCCCCGCCAGCAGCTTGAAACAGGCCTCCGCGTCCATCGGCCGCGCGAAAAAGAAACCCTGCACGTACTCGCAGTCGTGCGCGGCGAGGAACTCTATCTGATCCGTGGTCTCGACGCCCTCGGCGCAGACCGGGATCTTCATGGAATGCGCCAGTGCCAGGATGGCGCGCACGATGGCCGCGTCGTTGGGATCGGTGCCAAGATCGCGCACGAATGAACGGTCGATCTTCAGCTTGGTCACCGGAAAGTGCTTCAGATAGGACAGCGACGAATAGCCGATCCCGAAATCGTCCACCGATACGCCGATACCCAGCTGGCGCAGCTGATGCAGCGGCTGCGCCTCCTCGCCGGCGTGCTGCATGAACGCGCTCTCGGTGAGTTCCACTTCAAGCAGCTGCGGAGGCAGGCGGGTTTCAGTCAGCACCGCGTGGAGTCGGGCCAGGAATTCCGGGCGCCGCAGCTGGCTGGGACTCAGATTCACGGCCATGCGAAAGTCGCCCGCGAGCTTTTCCTGCCAGGCACGGCGGACCCGACAGGCCTCGCGAATCACCCACTCGCCGATCGGGATGATCAGCCCCGTTTCCTCGGCGACCTGCATGAACTTCTCCGACAGTTGAAGTTCGCCTTTTTCGTCGCGCCACCGCAGCAGGGCCTCCACCCCGACAATTGCGCCGGAACGAAGGTCGAACTGCGGCTGGTATACAAGTGCCAGTCGATCCTGCTTCACGACCGTCCGCAGCTTGGCTTCCAGCTGGACGCGATCCGTGACGCGCGCATTCAGATTGGCATGATAGAGCTGGTAGTTGTTGCGGCCCTTTTCCTTCGCGTGGTACATCGCGGTATCGGCACTGCGAACCAGCATCGACAGGTCGGTGGCATCGCGCGGATACACACTGATGCCCACGCTGCCGGTCACGAGAAACTGCAGATTTCCGAACCAGAATGGCTGGCGCAGAGTTTCCAGAATGCCGTTGCTGAGCTCCGTGATGAGATCGTCGCTGGTGGCATTCGGCATCACGACCACGAACTCATCGCCTCCCATGCGCACGACCAGGCGGCCATCCCCGACAGCCGTCTTCAGGCGCTGCGCTATGTCCGTGAGCAGTGCATCGCCGGTCTCATGGCCGCGCGAATCGTTGATGAACTTGAAGCGATCGACGTCGAGAAACAGCAATGCGAGCGGTGCGCCGCTGGCCTCGGATTCCGCCATCGCGCGTTTGAGATAGGAATGGAGATACAGGCGATTGGGCAGCCCCGTAAGTGGATCATGGTGAGCCAGGTGATCGAGCCGCTTCTCGCTGGCACGCAGGCGCGCTTCGGCGGCCTTGCGGGCCGTCACATCACGCGTCACCAGGCAGAATACGTCGCGCCCCTGGTAGGTGATGACACTGGTCGTGACCTCCGCGTCATAAATGTCGCCGCCCCGTGTGCGCAACTTGAGTTCAATGGCTTTGGCGCCGGGCAGCAGCCCTTTCTTGAGGGCCGGGGTATTGACGGGTCCCGGAGGAAAGAAGTCGATCAGGTACAGGCCGCCAGTAGGAAGTTCCGTGTGCCCCGTGCTGGCGAGAAATGCCTTGTTTGCCTCGAGGACACGCCTGGTCCCGGGATCCAACAGCAGGATTCCTTCGCTTGCCTGCGCCACAACCGCCCGATAACGCGCCTCGCTTTCATTGCGTTGCGCCCAGTGCTTGGTCAGCCTCAGCCACATCACGAGGGCGATCGCGCCAAATACCATGCACATCGCGAGCGCGCCAAATATGAGGTAGTTGATCGTGTCGAGGCCGTGCATGAATACCAGCCGCGGCTCGGTCACGCGCAGGACCATCGCCGGCGCGCCCGTGATGTCGGGGATGACGAGATGTGTAGCAGTGCGCTTGTTCTCTTCGATGACCGTGATGGTCTCCAGATCGATCTTCGGGCGCGCCGCAGTCGCTCGCACGGCGTCCGGCAGGCTGTCGGCGCCGACCTGAAGGCCCAGCACGCTGACGCCGGTCGCAGCGCTCAGTCGCGCCAGTACCTTGGCGTCCAGGGCGCGACCGAACAACAGGGATCCGCGCACGGACCCGCGCCCATTTGTCGGCAGTACGGGCGCGATCGACACCAGCATCGCGCCGCTTTCCCGGCGCAGGATGCCGGTGACCGGGGGCATTGCCGCCGCATCGGCGGGCACGGCAAGCGTGCCGGGCGGCAGATCGGCGATCAGTTTCCTCGCATCCGGGAAGCCTTTGTTCTCAGGTTGGCCGAACCGCCGCCAGAAAACCGGTTCGCCCTTTTCACTGGCCACCAGCACGGTGTCGACCCGCTGATTCGACATCGACGTGACCGAAAGATTGCTCTGCACGAACGGTATGTTCGGCCGCCGGGCGAACTGGTACATGTCGTCCCAGGTCGCGTAATTCTCGACCGACGTGTGCAGCTGGGAAATTTCCTCATGCCAGGCGCGCTTGAGGCCCGCGGCCGTGCGATCGGTGGACTCCTGCTCCAGGCTGACATAGCTGTCCAGCAGATAAAATCGCGCGGCACCGCTGATCGCGCTCATGATGAGCGCAATGCATGCTGCAATGATGAGACCGGACTTCAGCGCATGGGGCATGACGAGACTGTCCGGCCACGCCTGCGACTTTCATCGGACGCGGTCAATCGCGAGCGACCGGACTCGCCTGCGGCGCCGCCCATGCAATTCCAGATATGATTGCGGTTCAGCCACCCAGGCATCGAGCGGGCATCCGTAGTCAACAGGGGATTCAGTTTGCCGGAGGCGGCTGCCACACTGGAGGCTCGGGCGCTGTAAGCGTTAACTCGGTCGCAAAATGGCCGCGGTATGGCGCACGGAAATCGCGACGCCGGTCGCGCAAATCAAGCCGGGAGCATCGGCCCCGCCGGCAGGCGTCCCGGGGCAGCTGCGGGTGCGGATACTGCGTGCTGGCAGGTACGATGAGCGAAATTCGGTTGACAGATGGATCCTGGCGCATCGTGACAAGTGGATCGACGGCTTGCGCTGGTAGCAATCTGTGATCCCGGGGAGTTCTCCAATGCGGTTCTTTTCACTCGACGGACAAAATCTGCCTCACGCGATGACCGTCCTGATGGTCATCAGCTGCTGCCTGTGCGGCCCGGCCCATGCGCAGGAACCCGATCCCGATCCGGACACGTTCGAATCCATGGAAGATCCTGCAGAAGACGAAACGGCGGAGGCCTGGCCGGATGAGAGCGAGCCGGAACCGGAGATGCCGACCGAAGAGGAACCACGGGAGTTTGCGACGGACGACGGGTGGCAGGAAGCGCTGATCGAAGACGAGGATGAATTCCTCGATGAATTCTGGGCCGACGATCTGCCGCTGGACGATTCGGATGACATCGTCCCCGATGACACCGAGATGAATCCCACCGGTGAGTTCTGGGAAGTCGTCGCGGTCGAGGACGACGGCGACAATATCGAGGATCTTCCGGGCCGAGCGATTGAAGGCATCCATGAACCAGGCGACATGCCGACCGTCAGGCGCCCGGTTGCCCGCCCGCAGCCCGCCGGTTCCGGCGACAGGGATGTCAGGTACTCAACCGGCGGCAAACCGGTGCGCGACGCCGGAGCGCCCTGGCAGGCGCAGATTTATTATCCCTACCGGGCGCAACAGTGGAAAGAAAAACTCAGCAAGGGCACGCCATTGTGGCAATTGCAGCACTACTGTGGCGGCACGCTGATCGCCCCCGACTGGGTATTGACCGCGGCGCATTGCATTGACGAATCCATGGTGCGCTCGGGCTACCGGGTCCGCCTCGGAGCAGAGGACATCTCGAAGGACAGCGGAATGACCTTCAAGATCGACCGCATCGTCAGGCATTCACAGTATGACAAGAAGAAGTTTCCGGCGCCGCGACCGAATATGTATGCGAACGACATTGCGCTCGTTCATATCGTCGACGATGGTCCGCCGCGGCCGCGCGATGCGGCGCAGATCCGCCCGATTCCGCCGCACAAGGGAGCGCTGCCGCCGGGAGCGGAAGTCACCGGGACCGGCTGGGGCAAGACAGCGGCCGTCGAAGGCCACGCCCCGAGCGCGGTGCTGATGAAGGTCGATCTGAGGGTGATGGCGACCGAGCTGTGTCAGGCTCAACCCAATTACGGCAGGGCGAGGATCCACGACGCGGTGATCTGTGCCGCCAGTCCGCGCCGTTCAACCTGCCAGGGCGACAGCGGCGGCCCGGTCATCCTTGCGACCGGGGCGCCCACGGTCGTCGGCATCATCAGCTGGGGCAAGGAGCGCTGCAGCGGGGACGGCCAGCCCGCCGTGTTTACGCGCGTCGGGAGCTTCAGCGGATGGATCGAGCAGGCGATGAAGCTCGATCCAGCAAAGAACTCGCTGCCCTGAATCCGCAGGGCAGTCATCCCGGTGTCACCGGGATGACTGCTCCTTGTGCCCGGGAAACCTCTATTCGCTCAGCCAGTCTCTGCAGGCGGTGGCGGCTCTGATACCTTGTCGCCGCCCGTCTGCTCGGCATCCATGGAATTGGCATCCGCGGGCGCCAGCTCTTCGACCGGCGCCGCTTCCGGTGCAGCTTCAGGCACCGACGCTGCCTCTTCTTTTTTCGCGCACGCCGCCAGCAGCAGGGTTGCTGCCAGTGCGGCGATTATTGTGCTCATCTTCTTCATGTTCTGGTCCCTTTCTCCAGCTATCTGGCGTCATGTCGACGGCAGTTCCGTGGAGCCTAGTCGAAGCCGATGCGGTTCAGCAAATCCGCGAAGCGCGCGTCATCCCGCAGCGGGTCCAGCATCGGGTCGTTACGCGCATAGATCAGCCCGGAATCGCCCACGCGGTGCGCTTCCGTCAGTCTGGCAATTGCGGCCTCGGCGTCTCCCCACTGCGCAAGTATCTGAGCCTGCTGGTATAATGCGCGGTTTCCCAGCTCCTCAATCAACCCGCCCATCGCAGCCCGGGCGGCTGCGCCATCGCCGAGCCGCTGCTCGACGATGGCCAGGCCGGTCAAGCTGAGGTCGACGGCGGGCTCCTCGGCATAGGCGGCACGCGCTTTCTCAGCGCGTCCCAGCATCAGCAGCGCATCTCCGATGGCCGCGTGCGCCCGTGACAGGCGCGGATTGAGGGCGAGTGCCCGGCGCGTCGGCGGAATCGAAGCTTCGTAATTTCTCGCAGCGTATTCGATTGCACCGGCAGCCCGATGGATCAGCGGATTCAGCGGATCGAGCGCGAGCGCCCGCCCGATTGCTTCGGCGGCCTCGCGCTTGCGGCCGTTGCGCGCACAGTACTGTGCGTAGCGCGCCATGACCGTAGCCTCGCCGGCCCCCAGCTGACGCGAGCGTTCGAACGGGGCCCGTGCCGCCCGCGCATCCAGCCGCCCCTGGAACAATGTGTAGCCCAGGGTCGAATACGCGTCGGCCAGTTCGGGTGCCAGCGCAATAGCGCGTTCAGCCGCGGCTACTGCGGCGTCGTAAAGCGAAGCCAGCTCGCTGAGCTGACCATACTGGTTGGCGATCGCCGTCAGTGACCGGGCGCGCGCCGCATGGGCCGCGGCATAGCCGGGGTCGGCCGCAATGGCGGCATCGAATTGCGCCAGCGCCGCGCGTTCCGATGTCTCGTCGGCACTGAGATCGTACAATGCGCGGCCGCGCAGATACGCATCATAGGCCGCGACGCTCGTGGTGCCCCCCGCCAGGGCCGGCTGGCCGCCGCTGCCGCCAGCCCCGACCGTCGCCGCCAGCTCATCGGCAACCTTGTTCGCGATGTCGCTCTGAACGGCAAAAATGTCCTGCAGGCTGCGGTCGAACATTTCCGACCAGCGGCTGAATCCGGTGGAGCCGTCGATCAGGTCGGCGGCAATCCGGACGATCTCTCCGGATCGCCGGACGCTGCCATCGAGCAGGTAGGCCACGCCCAGCTTGGCCGCGATGGTGACGGCATCGTCCCGGCTGTCACGGAATGCCCGGGACGAGGCTTGTGCCAGCACCAGCAGTTGCGAGTTGCGTGCGAGCGTCGCACGCAACTCCTCGGAAAGACCGTCGGAAAAATAGGCCTGGCTCGCATCGCCACTGAGGTTTTCGAATGGCAGCACCGCGACACTGTTGGCGAGTGCCTGACGCCTGCCACCGATCCACCCCTGCCGCCAGGCTACGACGCCAGCCGCACCCGCAACTGCGGTGCCGACGGACGCGATCAGCACACTGCGCCGGCTGACGGTCCGCGCCGGCGCTGCGGCGGATGGTCGCTCGGTGGTCTGGCACGCCGCTGCCGCCACTCCACGTACGACACTGGCGATCTCGGCCGCCGCCTGGTTTCCCTGCCAGCCGCTCAGGTCGATGGAATGATACTGGCGGAAGCCCAGCGGCGGCAGCGTGCCGTCCAACGATACCGGCACCAGCTTGCGCAGGTCACGGCCTCTGCCGGCCTCATCGAGCACCCAGTCGGATGTCACGGATGTCCTGGACCAGACTACAACCACCGCATCACAGCTTTCGAGTGCCGCTTCGATCGTCTTTGCAAATGCCGCGCCACCCTCGATCAGCGTGTCACGCCAGACCACGAGGCCGGTCTCCTCAAGGGCGGCGACCAGTTTCTCGGCCTGGGCCTGATCAGCGCGGGCATAGCTCAGGAACGCCGTCCTGCGGCTGGCGTCGGCGCGGGTGTCGCTGGTGCCGGTCATCAGTTCCTGCCTCGCATATGCCCCTCGCGCGGGACCTTAGCCCCCGGACCAAGCGCGGATCAAGACCGGTGACTCGGCCGCGGGGGCAGTGGCTGCCACGCGTGCAGCCGCAATCACCATGAGAAACGACCACAAAGCCAGTGTATGGGAACATACGCTGGTGCGCTGGCGCCGACTGAGGCGCGTCGCTTGCGGAGGAATCATTGAAAGTGGCGACGATCATCGCAGTCTGGGCATG
>JBAQWM010000179.1:0-2316 GCA_049298915.1 Steroidobacteraceae bacterium
GTGTCGAGTCGAGCTCGCTGGCGTTGACATCGACTGGCAGCACCGTCACGCCGTGCCCACGCGCATCGCGCACCAGCTGCGCCGGCGCATAGAAACCCATCGGCTGGCTGTTCAGGAGCGCGCAGCAGAATGCCGCCGGCTCGTGGCGCTTGAGCCAGGCCGAGACATAGACCAGCAATGCAAAGCTCGCCGCGTGGGATTCCGGAAATCCGTATTCGCCGAAGCCCTGGATCTGCTGGAATACCTGGCGCGCGAAACCCTCGTCATAGCCGCGCGCGCGCATGCCCTCGACCAGGCGCTGCTCGAATGGCCCGAGCGTGCCTTTGCGTTTCCAGGCGGCCATCGCGCGCCGCAGCCGGTCCGCTTCGCCCGGCGTGAAGCCGGCAGCGACGACCGCAAGCTGCATGACCTGCTCCTGGAAGATCGGCACGCCGAGCGTGCGCGAAAGCACTTCCCGCACCTCCGGGCCCGGGTATTCGACCGGTTCCCTGCCATCGCGCCGGCGCAGATAAGGATGCACCATCTGGCCCTGGATCGGGCCGGGCCGCACGATCGCGACCTCGATGACGAGGTCGTAATAACAGCGCGGCTTGAGCCGCGGCAACATCGCCATCTGCGCGCGTGATTCGATCTGGAACACGCCGATCGTGTCGGCCCGGCAGATCATCTCGTAGACGGCGGGATCCTCCGGCGGTATGTCGGACATCCGGAATTCGCCGCCGCGGAGCCCTGCCACGAGCGCCAGCGCCTTCCGGATCGCCGACAGCATGCCGAGCGCCAGCACATCCACCTTCAGGAGCCCCAGCTCGTCGAGGTCGTCCTTGTCCCACTGGATGACCGTGCGTTCAGGCATCGCCGCATTCTCGATCGGCACCAGTTCCTCGAGCGGGCCACGCGAAATCACGAAGCCGCCGGTGTGCTGCGACAGGTGGCGCGGGAAGCCGATCAGCTCGCGCGTCAGCGCCAGCACGCGTGCGAGCAGCGGATTGGCCGGGTCGAGCCCCGCGTCGCGGACCCACCGGTCGGCAAGTTCGTCGCCGTCCCACCATTGCATCGCGCCCGCCAGGCGGTCGAGTTGCCCCCGCTCGAGCCCGAGCGCCTTGCCGACGTCGCGCACCGCGCTCTTCGGGTGGTAGCAGATCACCGTCGCGGTGAGCGCGGCGCGATCGCGCCCGTACTTGCGGTACAGGTACTGGATGACCTCCTCGCGCCGCTCGTGCTCGAAGTCCACGTCGATATCCGGCGGTTCATTGCGTTCGCGCGAGATGAAGCGCTCGAACAGCACGGTCATGCGCGCGGGATCCACCTCGGTGATCCCGAGCGCATAGCAGACCGCCGAGTTGGCCGCCGAACCGCGGCCCTGGCACAGGATGCCGCGGCTGCGCGCAAAATCGACGAGGTCATGCACCGTCAGGAAATAGCGCTCGTAGCCGAGCTCCGAGATCAGCACCAGTTCGCGGTCCAGCAGCCCCCTCACCTGCTGCGGCACGCCCCCGGGCCAGCGTCGCGCCGCGCCCTGCCCGACCAGTTGGCGCAGGTACGCAGACGGCAACTGGCCCTGCGGCACGACTTCCTCCGGGTATTCGTACCGGATCTCATCCAGCGAAAAATGGCAGCGTCCGGCGATCTCGAGCGTCGCGTCGAGCAGGGGACGCGGATACAGTTCCGCGAGTCGCACGAGCGGACGTAGCAGGCGCTCGCCATTCGGATGGAGCGCGAGCCCCGCCCGCACCACACTGGTCTTCAGGCGAATAGCGGTCAGCGTGTCCTGCAGTGCCCGCCGCCTGCGCTGGTGCATGTGCACGTCGCCGCTGGCGACCGCCGGTATCCCGAGTTGGCGCCCCAGCGCTTCGAGCCGGGCGAGACGCTCGCGATCGGCGCCCGCCACCGGCAGCTCGACGGCGATCCACAGGCGCCCGCTGAATCGCTCGCGCAGCCAGTTGCCCTGGTCCGCATCGGGAACCGGCCCGGGCAGCCAGAGCACGAGGCAATCCTCGAGTCCGTCACCGAGATCGGCGCGGCCGAGCGCGTAGCGTCCTTTCACCGCCCTGCGCCGCCCGCGCGTGATCAGCCTGGCGAGTGCGCCATAACCCTTCCGGCTGGTCGCAAGGCAGACCAGCCGCAGACCGTCGGTGAGCGTGAACTCGCTGCCGACGAGCAGCGGCAGGCCGCAATCGCGTGCCGCCGCGTGCGCGCGCACGATGCCCGCCAGCGAGCATTCATCGGTCAGGGCGAGTGCGGCGTAGCCCAGTTGCCGCGCGCGCGCGACGAGTTCAGCCGGATGCGAGGCGCCGCGCAGGAACGTGAAGTTGCTGA
>JBAQWM010000180.1:0-16607 GCA_049298915.1 Steroidobacteraceae bacterium
ACCAGCACCTGGGGCTGTCTCGTGACTCTTGAATATGCCGTGCGCGGCGGCCGCGTGCCCGGCTGGGTCAAGACCCTGGCCGACCTGCTGCGGCTGACACCGATACTTGCAGTGCATGCCGACGGCAGCGTCGGCGTCGGTGGCGTGCTGTTCGGTCGCAAGTACCCCTATCGCCGCTTCGGCCGGTTCCTGCGACGGCGGCTCGACCCCACCAGACGCTGGCGCATCGGCATCGCTCACGCCAATTCACCGGATGGCGCTGCCGTGGTGCGCGACACAATCACCTCGGGCCTCGCCCGGGCCGAGGTGCTGCCCACCATCCCGCTCGGTACGGCACTTGGCGTGCACGGCGGGCCGGGCTGCGTCGTCGTCGCGGTACAGGAGCTCGATTCGCCGCCCGCGCGGATCGAGACCGATGATCAGACTCCGCGTCCGCGTCGCAACACCAAGGCATAAACTCCCAGGTTGATCACGAGCACCAATGCTCCCAGCTGCCACTGCAATGCTGGTGTCAACCCCTCGGGATAGATAAGTGACACCAGGTAATGGCTGATGAAGCCGCCGCTGTAGCCGCGGCTGCCGCCCTCAACCCGCAGCCAGTTCTCGAGCGGCGTGAGCGGACAGATCCAGCCCGCGAATTCGATCAGGATGCCCCATGCGACTGCCGGCAGGTGCAGCCAGGCAATCCACCCGCGAAGCAACACCAGCAACCCGCCGAACACGACGAACAGGATGAACGCGAGGTGCAGGACGAGGACGGCATTGGCGAGCGCGAGATAGAACACGAACGCCCTGGCCGGCTCAGTGCTTCGCGGTCGCCCGGATCAGTGGCCGGCCTTCCTCGCTCCAGCGCAGCCAGTCGCCTTCGAGGTGGAACAGCCGGCTGAAACCGGCGCGCTGCAATGCCGCGAGCGCAATAGCCGAGCGTCGTCCGCTCCGGCAGTACACGACGATGTCCCGTCCATCGGTAGCGCCGAGTTCCGGTATCCGCCCATCCAGGGCATCGTGCGGGATATTGACGGCCCCTGGAATATGGCTCTCGTCGAATTCGACCGCAGTACGGACATCAAGGATCAGCGGTGGCGGTTCAGCTGTTTCGAGCTGCGCGGCCAGAGCCTCCGGCTCGATGCGTCCGACATCGCCGGCCCACGCCGCCCCCGCCGCGGCCAGCGCAACCATGAGCTGCAGGGCCCGGAGCCGCATGGCTCAGTCCTGAAGGACGAAGGTAACCCGCATCCGGACCCGGTAAGCCGTGATCCGGCCCTTGGCAACCGTCATGGCGTACTCCTCACTGCCTGCCGTGAATCTGTTGTCAGTGACAACGGTGCTACCAACGACCCGGAATCCGGATCGCGATTCAGCAGCAGCGCCGAGTAGCTGGCTGACGCCGGCTCATTTTCCAGCTCGGGAAAGTTCACGCGGATGGTCCGGTAGTGATAGGCAAGCTCTGCGCCATCCAGCAATTCCGCGAGTCTTGCGGCAGCCTCGGCGTCCGGTGCTGCCGCAATCACTTCCCGCGCCTTCAGGACCTCGCGCGATGACTTCAGCAGCAGGACGACCTCGAAGCTTCCTACCGGATTGCCGGTTTCGAGCAGCGTCAGGTCGTAGGCGATGTAGAAGAGGGCGAGATCCCCGCGTTCCGCATCCGGAAGCGCCACGGCCGCGACGTCCTGTGCGCGCGTGAAAATAGCATCGCGATTGACGAGTTCCGCGTCAGCGGCCGCGGCCTGCAGGGCGATTGCAAACAGGATTCCTGGCAACCACATCTCAGGTCTACGCGCCGTTATCATGTTCGCTCCAATGGCCTCAAGCGGCCAGTCGCCGCCGGAGATGCCCCATGTTCCGCAAGCTGCGCAGCGCCCTCGTCAGTGGTCTGGTCGTCGTGATGCCGATTGGCCTGACCCTGTGGCTGCTCTGGTGGTTCGGCAGTTCGACCGAGTCATTGCTGCGCCGCGTGATCACGCTCCTGATCCCTGACCAATACTACCGCCCGGGCATGGGCATCGCCGCCGCGGTGTTGCTGGTGCTGTCGGCCGGCTTCCTGCTGAATGCCCTGCTGGTACGGCGGATGCTCGCGGCATGGGAATCATTCCTAGATCGAATCCCGGTGGTGAAGACGATCTATGGCGCATTGCGCGATTTCGCCAAGCTGCTGCCGGCGGACGGCAAACGCCGTGATCTGAAACGGGTGGTGCTGGCCCGCATCGGCGATGCGCAGCTGGTCGGATTCGTCACGCGCGAAGATGCGGCGGAACTTGGCATAGTGAAACGCGAGGCCGCGCTGGTTGCAGTCTATTTTCCGATGAGCTACCAGATCGGCGGATACACGGCGCTCGTGCCGCGTTCAGCCATTGTGCACCTCGACATTCCGGTCGAAACGGCCATGCGTCTGGTGCTGACCGGCGGCCTCTCCGCCGGGCCTGGACACTAATCCTTGTCGATTTTCGAGATCTTTGCCCCTTCGAACGTCAGATTGTACATCAGGCCCTTGTTCGAAAAAATGAAACCGATGATCGGCTTCCTGGCGGTTTCGGTGTCGATCTGGCCGCCCGCACCCAGGGTGGCGAGCGCGACGCTCCCGTCCACGCCCGCCTTCCATCCATCCTTGCTGCCCCCGCTCTTGCGGAACTTGTCGAGTTCCGCCTGGCTCATGAACAGGATCGCCTGGCTCTTGAGCTGCACGCCGAGCTGCAGGCCGATGGAACCCGCGACGATGTTGTAGTAGGCGACGGCCTTGCCGCCGACGAGGAGCGCACCCTCGCCATACTCGGCACCAATGCCGATTCCTCCTTTCACTACCTTGGGAAACACGAGCATCCCGGCCGACCTGCCGGCCAGTTCCTTGGCTGCGCTCGAATGCCTGTAGAGGGCGCTGACGGCTTCGCGGACCTCCGCGTCGAGTTCCTCGCGGGTGGCGGCGTCGGCAGGTGCAAAGCCAGGTGACAGTATCGCGGCGACTGTGAGAGCTCGGACCAGGCGGATCATGCGGGACTCCTGCGTCGGGGTGCGGTCACATCTTAACCGCTCGCAGGATAATCAGGCCCAGGCGGGGCGCGGCCTGTGATGCGAGTAAAGCAACTCGACATGGCGTATGCCGGAGGTGCAGCGCGCGACCCGTTTGACAGCCTGCACCAGGCGCAACAGCAGGTTGTACCTGGCGCGCGGACCGCCTGCGGCATAGGAGCCCGCGACGACCAGGTGCAGGACGGTGATGCGCTCGAAGCTGTCGCGCACGTAAAGGATCACGCCGACCGGCCGCGAAGCCTTGCCGTCCCGCTCGATGGCGAACAGGCATTGGGTCTCGGCCGGCCCGGCGACGCGTACCCGCAGCGAATTTCCGTCAACCACGATTTCCGGCGGGCCATAGCGGTCGATGGCGGTGACAATGCCGCTCCGTACCCGGTCCTGGCGCTCGTTGAAGAACAGCAGCGACACGAGCTGATGGTAATGCTCGGATGGCAGGCTGGACTCGAACGCAATCTCGGGCTTAAGACCCGGCTTCCCCGCCATGAATCCCCCGATTCGCAAGGCGGGGCCACATTACGGGGCCACCGGGACGCTGTCCAGATTCGCGTAACTGCCTGAAATTGCGGACCCGCGGATACCCTGTGGTATGCCAGCAACGCCCGGGGTGGCCCATGGGATGCCAGTCGGGCCTCGTTTCGCAAGTCCCGGAAACGCCGGGATTTTTTGAAGTCCGTCACACGCCCAAGGCCAAAAACCCGACTTGTGTCTCGTTTGCCACGACGGAACTTGTCAAAGATGGACCCTGCCACTACGCCACCGGCCCAGAGGTCTGGGCCGGGGCGTTTTTGCGCGGCTTCGCCGCGCGCGGGGTCGCGTGTACATCGACTATTCGAACGTCGAAAAACCGCCTGCGGAGCGGGCAATTCCAGCTGCGCAATCCGCCGGCGCAAATGTCGTCGTGCTTTCCGCGGATCCGGTGCTCATCGACCTGGCGCGCGATTCACTGGCCGGCAGTCACCGTGTCTGGCGCGCGGATGATGCGAATCATGCCGCCGACCTGGTGGTCGCGGCAGGCACCGCCGTGCTGCTGGCGGACGCGGCACTGGCGGATCACGACACCCGCGAGTTCGTCACCAGGATTAACGCGCAATTTCCCGAGCTCGCGATCATCGTCGCGGGCCGCCGTGACGACGAGGCCGAACTCGCCGAGTTGATATCCAAAGGCGTCGTCTTTCGCTTCCTGCACATGCCGGCATCGGCGGAGCGTATCCGCAACTTCGTGGAAGCCACCCTGCGCCGCAAGCAGAAGCCCGGTGACACGGCCGGCGCCCCGGCGCGCCAGGCCGACGCCAGCTCCACCAGGCTGAAGCGGCCCGCGCTGCCGGCAGTGCAGCTGGACCGCACGACCTTAGGCCGCTGGTCCCGCCGCAGCCTGCTGCTGATTCCGCTCGGGCTGGTCATCATGCTGCTCGCCAGCTGGAAACCATGGGAAAGACTCGGCGAGTTGATCCCCGAAACCGGCCGCGACCAGCCCACGACGGCGCACGCGGACCGCCAAGCGGAGCTGCGGGCGCTCCTGGACGCTGCTGGCCTCGCCCTGTCACAGGGCCAGCTGGTCGAGCCACCCGAGCGCAATGCGCTGGAACTCTATCGGGCAGTGCTCGCGCGCGATCCGGGCAATCGCACGGCGGAGCGCGGGATCGATCGCGTAGCCGACGAACTGCTTTCGCAGGCTGAGCAGGCCCTGATTGCAGAGGACCTGGTGGCCCTCGCGAGCGCCCTGGATGCCGCGCGTTCGGCCCGGCCCGATCATCAGCGTCTCGAGTTCTTCACGATCCAGCTCGAACGCGCACGCCTTGCAGATTCAGGCAAGGCGCGGCGGCCGGCGGGCGAGTCACGCCAGGCTGGGACGCCGCCCGGACAGTCCGGTCCGGCCAGCGCAACGAGTCGCGTGCAGGGGCTGGTGCTGCTTGCCAACGAGCGCATCCACAGCAACCGGCTGGTCGGCAGCGGCGACAGCGCACATGCCTATCTGGTGGCAGCACGACGCATCGATCCGGCGCATGCCGGGGTGCAGCAGGGAATCACCGCACTGACATCCCTGCTGCAGGCCAATGCACGCAGGGCCATGAGCGAAGGGCGCCTGGACGAGGCTGGCGAGTGGGTGCGCCAAGCAGTCGCCCTCGATGCCGAGCGACCGGAAGTGTCGCAACTGCGATCAGAGCTTGAAATCGCGCGCCTCGGCACCCTGCGCGAGGACCGCGCGCGACTCCTTTCACTCAGCAACCAGCGCCTCACGCAGGGCCGCCTGATCGAGCCGGTGGCGGATTCGGCCCGCCATTACCTCGACTTGTTGCGCGCATCCGACCCCGCATACCCGGGCCTTGCGGAAGCCAGCGCCTTGCTTGCGGGCAGGACGCTTGCCGAAGCGCGTCGCCTGGCGGCCGCCGGCAATGTCGCTGCAGCCGAGGTCATGCTGAGAGCGGCCAATGACGCTGGTGCTCCGGCCACCGAAGTCGCCGCCGCCGCAACCGAGATTGCCAGGGCGCGCGCGGCGCTGTCTCCCCCGAAGCCGGTGGTGCCTGCCGTACTTCCGGAAAGCGCGCTGATCCGGACCCACTTTGTAAATCCCGTATACCCGCCGCGCGCGCTCGAACGGGGAATTTCCGGCTGGGTGGACGTCGAATTCACGGTCGCCCGCGACGGCAGCACGCTGGATGCGATCATCATGGCTGCCGAGCCCACCGGTGTCTTCGACCGCGCCGCACTCGAGTCGGTCGCCCGCTGGCGTTACGAGCCGCGCGTGGTCAACGGCGTAATCGTCGAGCAGCGGGTTGCAACGCGCCTGCGCTTCCAGCTCGCGGACTGATCAGCCCGGTGGCCTGGCCGGTACCGTGCGTTCGTGGGCGCGGCCAAGATACATCGCGACCACTGCCCAGACGACCGCAATACCCGCGCCCAGCCAGGCGACTCCGGCGAGCCCCAGCGACAGCATCCTGACGACCGCCTCATGGAAGGAGGCAACAACCGCGTCGCTGCCGCGGTAGACCACCGTGTCATTGAAATTCTTGGCCTTGTACTTCGAGGCCCGGTCGACCGTCGTGTAGAGGATATGCAGGCTGGGGCGCGTCACTGCGTATTGCCCGACGCGCCGCACCACATAGACGCCGATCAACGTCGCCAGCGTCGGCGAGGCCGCAATGAGCAGGAAGCCAGCCGCAATGATCACAGGTACCGCGAGCAGCATCACGGTCACGCCGAGACGTGCGGTCAGCCGTCCGACCGCCAGCAGCTGGATCAGGAGCGCGATCCCGTTGACCAGTGCATCGATCTTGCCGAGGAATGCGGTCCGCTCCGAGCCGTCCAGGAAATGCACGGCGAGCAGCGCCGCCTGCTGGAGATACAGGAATGTCGACACGGCGGCCATCAGGAATACGAACAGGGCGATACCGGCCAGATAACCGGAACGCAGCACGAGGGTGATGCCGGCAAAGGGATTGCCGCCGATCGGCTGCTCGGCAATGCGCTCGCCGCGATCCGCGCCGCCGGTGCTCCAGCGCAGCAGATAACGCATCAGGAACAGCGTAGCCGCCAGCATGGTCGCGGAAACAGGCAGCAGATTGATGTCGCCCAGTACCGTCGCGAAGAACCCGGTGATGCCGGAGCCCATGATCGCGCCGGTGCTGGCGCCGCCCGCTATGAACGCGAACATGCGCCCGGCCTGTTCCTTGTTGAACAGGTCGGCCATGAAACTCCAGAACACCGACACGACGAACAGGTTGAACACGCTGAGCCAGACGAAAAACACGCGCGCCGGCCAGGTGTCATCCTCGAGCGTGGTGAATACCGCCCAGAACACCAGCAGATTGGCGATGAAGAACAGGTAGGTCCAGGGCAGGAACACCGCACGGCGATACCGGCCGCTGATCCATCCGAACAGCGGCACCGCCAGCAGCATGCCGAGAAATGTGAACCAGAACAGATCGTCGAGAGCGTGCACGCCGCCGGTCACGCCCATGCTGTCGCGCAGCGGGCGCAGGATGTAATACGCGGTGAAAACCAGGAAATTGAATGCGAAGGCGGCAACGAGGCCGGCGATTTCGGCGGGCCGTACATTCACGATCCGCCCGAGCAGTACCGCCGCCCGTGGCTGCGGTTGCATGTGCGACGGGTTCAAGATCTATTCCACGATGCCGGATTGATCCAGGATGAATGCGTACTCCTCGGCGATTTCCCGGTAGCGCTGGAACCGCCCGGACTTGCCGCCGTGCCCGGCCTCCATCTGCGTGCGAAACAGCAGCGGATTGGCATCGGTCTTGCGCGCGCGCAGCCGCGCGACCCACTTGGCCGGTTCGAAGTACTGCACCTGGCTGTCCCACAGGCCGGTCGTCACGAATATCGCCGGGTAGTCCTGGCGCGTGATCTGGTCATAGGGCGAGTAGGAAAGCATGTAATCGTAGTAGGGTTTCTGCTTCGGGTTGCCCCACTCGTCGAACTCGCCGGTTGTGAGCGGCAAGCCTTCATCCAGCATCGAGGTGAGGACATCGACGAATGGCACCTGCGTCACGACCGACCGGTACTCGCCCGGCGCCATATTGACGACCGCGCCCATCAGCAGTCCCCCGGCGCTGCCGCCCATTGCGGACACCCGCTTCGGATCGGCATAGCGTTGCTGCAACAGGTAGCGGGTGACGTCGATGAAATCCGTGAAGGTATTGATTTTCTTCAGCAAGCGGCCCTCGTCGTACCAGCGCCTGCCCATTTCCTGGCCGCCCCGCACATGTGCGATCGCGTACACGAATCCGCGATCGAGCAATGACAATCGTGGAATGGAAAACACCGGGTCGATCGAATTTCCGTAGGAACCGTAGGCGTACAGCAGCAGCGGCGCACGCCCATCGCGCGATATTTCCTTCCTGTACACCAGCGAAACCGGGACCCTGGTCCCGTCGCGCGCGGTGGCCCACAGCAATTCGGTCCGGTAGTTGACGGGGTCGAAATCACCCAGCACCGGATCACGCTTCAGCAGCTGTCTTTCGCCGGTCTGGATGTCGTAGTCGTAAACGGTCTTCGGCGTGGTCAGCGAAGTGTATTCGTAGCGGACGATATTCGTATCGATCTCCGCGTTCGCTCCGAGCACGGTCGTGTAGGCCGCTTCCTCGGCTGCAATGAAGAAATCCGTGCCGCCGTCCCAGGGCCGGATGCGGATTTTGCGCAGCGCTCCGGAGCGTTCCTCGATCGCCAGGAAATCCCTGAACACGTCGAATCCCTGGATAAAGGCGTCGTCGCGATGCGCAATGAGCTCATGCCATGTCGCACGATCGCCTTCCTCCCCGACTGCAGCGGTCATCAGCCTGAAATTCGGAGCCTGCCAGTTGCTGCGGATGATCCAGCGCCCTTCCAGATGGTCGACGCTGTACTCGTGGTCGCGCTCCCGTGGCAGGAAAACGCGGAACTGCAGCGCGGGATCGGCAGCATCCGCATAGCGCACCTCGGCCGAAACGGTGCTCTCCGCAACGATCAGCAGATAGCGCTCGTCCTTGGTGGCGCGGACAGCGGTATAGAAACTGGCGTCGTCCTGCTCATATAGGAGCGCATCGTCGGCCGGGTCGGTGCCGAGCATGTGGCGGCGCACGCGATAACCGAGCAGCGTCTCGGGGTGCTTCTCCACGTACAGCACGCTCGCGCTGTCGGCGGTCCACGCGAGGTAAGGATCCACGTTCTCGATCACGTCCGGCAGTGTCTCTCCGGTCTCGAGATTCTTGACGCGCAGCCGGAACTGGCGCCGGCCGACCGTGTCCTCGACATAGGCGAGCAGCCGGTCGCCTGGCGAGATCGCGATAGCGCCGACCTGGTAGAACTCGTGTCCCGCCGCGAGCTCGTTGACGTTCAGCATCAGCTGTTCGGCCGCATCGAGCCCGCCGGCCTTGCGGGCATAGATCGGGTACTCGCCGCCGGTTTCAAAACGCGTGTAGTACCAGTAGCCGCGCTTGCGGTACGGGGCGGAAGAATCGTCCTGTTTGATGCGCGCGACGACCTCTCCGTAAATGCGATCTTCCAGCACCTGTATGTGCGCTGTCATCGCCGACCGGTAGGCATTCTCCGCTTCGAGGTATCCCAGGACTTCCGCGTTGGTGCGCGTGTCGTCGCGCAGCCAGTAATACTCGTCCACCCGCGTGCCATTCGGCGACACGACGTCGTAGGGCCGCACTGCGGCAACCGGCGGGAGCGGCTTCGCCTTCGACATGCTCTCGGACTCCGACTTCGATGGCGCGCCCGCCGCGCAAGCTCCCAGCAGGATTGCCAGCGGCGCGGCCAGGAACCATGAAATGCGCGGACTGCCCATCGTCTTTCGCGCATCTTACCGGAGCAGTCCGGCTATCGCGGACTTGAAAGCGCAGTGCCGATGGCATCCCCGGACAGGAATGCAGCCTCGACCCTTGCATCCAGACACCAGTCGCCGCAGAAGGCGATGTTCGCCGATTCATCGAGCAGGAATGGTTCACGGACCGGCGCCTCGACACGGGCATGGCGCCAGAGATGGGTGTCCGACAGCAGGACCGCCGGCAATGTTCGCCCGAGCTCTGCGGCGAGTCGCCCCAGCAAGGCTTCCTGCACCCGATCCGGCGGCGCGTCGAATTCGCGGCGCGAAAATTCCGGCGAGGCATGCAGGACCCAGGCATCCGGAGTGTCCCGTCCCGGTTTCGAGCCATTGCGCGAAAACCATGCCAGCACGGGGTCCGCGCAGAAGCCGGCGTCCGGGACATCAGGGATCGGATGCGCGAAGGCGACCATGGCAGCCCAGCAGGGCGCCATCGGAACCGCACGCACGCGATCAGCGAGCGGGGTGTGGGACGCCGCCAGTGCCGCGGCCTCCGGCGCCGGGAGTGCCAGGACGACCAGTTCGAAATCCGCATGCGCGACGCCCCGTTCGTCGACCAGCGTCCAGCCGTTGCGGTGACGTTCGAGGCGCGTGATGCGTGCGCCGTATTCGATGTCGAGCCCCTCTGCCAGAAATCGCGGCAAGGCATTCATGCCGGGTGAACCAACCCACAATTCGCCTTGCTCCCGGTCGCCGTCCGGCCAGCGCGGCCGCCAGCGGTCAACCGCGCCGGCAAGGCGCGCACCCTCGATCACCGCCAGAAACGACGATTCGCGCACGCTGAAATACTGGGCGCCATGATCGAAAACGGCGGCTTCGAATCGGCGCGTGGCAATCCGCCCGCCGGATGCGCGCCGGCGTTCGAACACGCGCAAATGCCAGCCGGCGCCGGACAGGCGCCGCGCGCAGGCGATTCCCGCGAGACCCGCGCCGATCACCGCGGCAGAGGCCGGATTCATGCTAGCCTGCCACGCCCCGTTCGATGTCTGGAACCCGATGCCTGTCTCATTGCTGCTCCCGTTGCTGATGATCGCGGCCGCTGCCAGCGGCTGCGCCGCGGCACCCGTCCAATCCTACCCGGCGAAACAGGAGGCGCGTCTCGCGCTCTACGCCAGAACGAAAGCCTGTTGCGACGATCCGTCCGGATTTCCTTACAGCCGGCTGCCTGAGCGCGGTCACGCGGTCACGACCGTGAATGAAGCGAGCCCGGTTTTCGACTTCCACAGCGGCCTGAGTCCGTTCGCCGCTTTCGAACTGCCGAAGACTTCGACGCCGTACCGCTTGCGGGTCAAGAGCCTTTTCGACCCGGGGCTGGACGATGACGCTGGAATTTTCTATCCGGTCGTCGCGCTGCTGGACGACACATTCATCGTCCTGCGCATGTCGGGTCTCGACAACCTGCGCCTGGAGCCAGCGCTGGCAACGCCCGGGGGTGAAACCGGGCTCGCCGTGACGATGCCCATCGATCCCGGCTCGGACGGCGCCCACTATCTCGTGGTCTTCACGCCGGCCGCCCTGCTGGGCGACGCGCCCGCGCGGCGCGAAGGGGACCTGCTGACACCGGCGTCGCTGGCGTGGATTGAACGGCGTGGCAGTGCGGCCGTCCCTGCTTCGCCCTACGGGCGGCTGCGGATTACTGTCGCGCCGGAGCAGCCGGCGACCGGGATTGCCCGCACGCAATAGGCCGACCGCGGCAGTTACCGGCTCCGTGTATTTCGCACCGGACAAGCATAGACTTATCCCAACCAGAACAATCCCCGGGGGAAGTCTCCATGTACGCGTACAACACCCGTCATTTACGCCGGCTGGCCGCCATATCAGCCGGATTTGTCCTTGCCCTCGCCGGCTGCCAGGGCAAGAAGGAACCCGAAGCCCCGGCGGCGCCGGTCCTCGAGGGCGAGGTCAGCATCGTCGCCTGGCCGGGTTACATCGAGCGCGGCGACACCGATGCCGGATACGACTGGGTCACGGGCTTCGAGGCCAAGACCGGATGCAAGGTCAACGTGAAGACTGCGGGTACTTCGGACGAGATGGTCTCGCTGATGACCCAGGGTGGCTACGACCTCGTGACGGCATCGGGCGACGCGTCGGTCAGGCTGATTCGCGGCGGGACGGTGCAGGCGATCGATGTCGCACGCGTTCCGAGTTATATGAATGTCGACGAGCGGCTACGCGACGCACCCTGGCATTTCATCGACGGCAAGCATTACGGCGTTCCCTATCAGTGGGGCCCGAATGTCCTGATGTACAACACGAAGGTCTTCAAGGAAGCACCGACTTCCTGGGCCGTGCAATTCGAGCCCATGAAGTTGCCGGACGGCAAATCCAACAAGGGGCGCGTGCAGGCCTATGACGGCCCGATCTACATCGCGGATGCCGCCGTTTACCTGATGAGCACCAAGCCGGAGCTCGGCATCACCGATCCGTATGCACTGAATGAGGCGCAATACGCCGCGGCCCTCGAACTGCTGCGCAAGCAGCACCCTCTGGTACAGCGCTACTGGCACGATGCGAATGTCCAGGTGCAGGACTTCACCAACGAGGGTGTGGTCGCATCCGGCTCCTGGCCATTCCAGGTCAACACGCTGGTTGCGAACCAGCAGCCGGTTGCGAGCACCGTGCCCGCCGAGGGCGCGACCGGCTGGGCCGACACGACGATGATGAGCGCAACCGCCGCGCATCCGAACTGTGGCTACGAGTGGATGGAGTGGTCGATCAGCCCGAAGGTCCAGGGCGATCTTGCGGCCTGGTTCGGTTCGGTGCCGGCGGTTCCCGCGGCCTGCAACGACAACGCGTTGCTCGGACCGGAAGGTTGCGCGACCAATGGCTTCGACGATTTTGACAAGATCTGGTTCTGGCGCACACCGGAAGCGGCATGCGCCGGCGGTGAGTGCGTGCCTTACAGCCGCTGGAGCACCGACTACGTCGCCATCATGGGCGGCCGCTGAGCGGCGCCCTTCCCCCGCGGTGACGCCGGCCATCCAATTGGCCGGCGTCAGCCGGCTGTTCGGCGCGGTGCACGCGCTGGATGATGTCTCGCTTGCGGTCGCACCGGGCGAATTCTTCGCGCTGCTGGGGCCATCCGGATCGGGAAAGACCACGTGTCTGCGCCTGATCGCGGGTTTCGACCGCCCGACGCACGGAAATGTGATGCTCGATGGCGAGGATGTCACGGACATCCCGCCATTCGAGCGCAGCGTCAATACCGTGTTCCAGGATTACGCGCTGTTCCCGCACATGAGTGTCGCGGAAAACGTGGCCTACGGCCCGAAGGTGCGCGGCATTCCCGAGCCCGAGCGGCGCCGGCTCGCGCTCGAAGTGCTTGAACTCGTCCGGCTCGCGGCGCTCGCGGAACGCTCGCCCGCGCAATTGTCGGGCGGGCAGAAACAGCGGGTCGCACTGGCGCGCGCCCTGATCAACCGGCCCAAGGTGCTGCTGCTCGATGAACCGCTCGGGGCGCTCGACCTGCGGCTGCGCGAGGAAATGCAGATCGAGCTGAAGGCGATCCAGCAGCAGGTCGGCATCACATTCGTCTACGTGACACACGACCAGGGCGAAGCCCTCAGCATGGCCGACCGGGTGGCGGTGTTCCGCGAAGGCCGCATGGAGCAGCTCGATGCGCCACGCGACCTGTACCAGCGCCCGCGCACGCCATTCGTCGCGCGTTTCGTCGGCAGCGCCAAGGTGGTCGAAGGCGAGCTGGCACGGAGGATCACGGGCGTCGCCCGCACATTCGCGATTCGCGCGGAGGCGATCGAGGTGCTGCCCGCCGGCGCGCCGGTGCCCGATGGCGGGCTTTTCTGCGAGGGAGTGCTGGAGGAGTTCCACTACCACGGCGCCACCAGCCGCTGCCATGTGCGCACCGATGCAGGACCAGTCATTGCCGCCGTGCGCCCGGAGGGCGCCCCGGCTGCAGTGACCGCACGCGGCAGCCGGGTCCGGCTGGCCTGGTCGCGCGAGGACCTCGTGCCGCTCGCGGATGCCTGAAGCTGCGACCATCCATGCGCGCAATCGCCAGATTCCTGTATGGCCGCCGCGGTTTCTACCTGGCACTCCTGTTGCTGCCGCCATTGCTGTGGCTTGGAATCGTCTACCTCGGTTCGCTGTTCGCACTGCTGATGCAGAGCTTCTATGCGATCGACGAGTTCACCGCCCGCATCGTGCCGAAGCTGACGCTCGCGACCTACCGGCAGCTCGTCAGCCACCCGGCGAATGTCGACATCGTCCTGCGCACGCTCGGGATGGCGGTGGCGGTGACGATCGTGGCCGCGATACTGGCATTCCCGATCGCCGATTACATGGCGCGCCATGCCTCGCCCCGGATGAAGGCCTTCTTCTATGTCGGCGTGATGCTGCCGATGTGGACCAGCTACCTGGTCAAGGTCTATGCATGGCGCCTGGTACTCGCCAAGCAGGGCATCCTGTCCTGGTTCGTGGACCAGCTTGGCCTGGCGCCGGTATTGAATGCCGCACTCGCGACGCCGGTGATCGGCGGGCCGTCACTGGCGTCCTCCTATCTGGGCATGTTCATCGTATTCGTCTACATGTGGCTGCCATTCATGATCCTGCCGCTCACCGCGGCGCTCGAGCGCGTGCCGCAGTCGTTGCTGCAGGCCTCGGCCGATCTCGGCGCCCGCCCCGGCCAGACATTTCGCAATGTCGTGCTGCCATTGGCGCTCCCTGGCCTCGCCGCCGGATCGGTCTTCACATTTTCGCTGACACTGGGTGACTACATCATCCCGAGCGTGGTCGGCGCTCCCGGTTATTTCATCGGCATGATGGTCTACCAGCAGCAGGGCACCGTCGGAAACCTGCCACTCGCAGCGGCATTCTCGGTGGTGCCGATCAGCCTGATCGCAATCTATCTTTCGCTGGCGAAACGACTGGGGGCCTTTCATGCGCTCTAGGCGCGCACGCGACTGGAATGCCGCTTCCTTCGGCCAGAAGCTGGCGGCATTCGCCGGCCTCGCATTCCTGCACCTGCCGGTGTGGGTGATCGTGCTCTACGCATTCACGACCGAGGACCGGACCTACCAGTTTCCGCCCCCGGGCCTGACATTGCACTGGTTCGCCGTGGCCTTCGCGCGGGAGGACATCTGGGACGCGCTCAGGCTGTCGCTCTACGTCGCCTCGGTCGCAACGCTGATGGCGCTCCTGCTCGGGACCCTTGCCGCATTCGCGCTGGCGCACAGCCGGTTTCGCGGACGCGAAGCCATCACGCTGCTGTTCGTGCTGCCCATCGCGCTGCCTGGCATCATCACCGGTATCGCACTGCTGTCGGCCTTCAAGTTCGGCGGCATACAGCCGGGTTTCTGGACCATCGTCACCGGCCACGCGACATTCTGCATCGTGATCGTGCACAACAATGTCATCGCGCGGCTGCGCCGGCTGCCGCAGAGCTGGGTCGAGGCCTCCATGGACCTGGGCGCCGACGGCCTGCAGACATTCCGCTATGTCATCCTGCCGCAGATCGCGACCGCGCTGCTGGCCGGCGGCATGCTGGCATTCGCGCTGTCTTTCGACGAGATCATCGTCACGCTGTTCACGGCCGGGCACGAGCAGACGCTGCCGATCTGGTTTTTCAACGAGTTGTTCCGCCCGCGCGAGCGGCCGATCACCAATGTCGTCGCGGTCAGCGTCGTGCTGATCACGATGGTACCGATCCTGCTAGCCTACTGGCTGACGCGGCCCAGGGAATTCGAATCGAAGTGAGGCACCCATGCAGAAGAAACTGCTGATCAATGGTCGGTTCGTCAGCGGCCAGGGCGAGGCCGAAGACATCCTGAATCCCGCCACCGGCAAGGTGATCGTGCGGATCGCGGAAGCCTCGCCCGGGCAGGTCGACGCCGCGGTCAGAGCCGCGGGCGCAGCATTCGATGGCTGGTCCCGCACACCGCCCAAGGACCGCGCGACGCTCCTCCTGAAGCTCGCCGACCGCATCGAGGCTGCGGGCCCGGATTTCGCGGATCTCGAATCCCAGAACTGCGGCAAGCCGCTCGCCGCCGCGCTCAATGACGAGATACCTGCCGTGGCCGACGTGTTCCGTTTCTTCGCCGGCGCGGCGCGCACCATGACCGGCGCCATCGCCGGCGAGTACCTGCCCGGCTTCACCAGCATGATCCGGCGCGACCCGGTCGGCGTGGTGGCGTCCATCGCGCCCTGGAACTACCCGCTGATGATGGCAGCGTGGAAGCTGGGGCCGGCGCTCGCCGCCGGCAATACCGCAGTCCTGAAGCCCTCCGAGCAGACGCCGCTGACGGCACTGAAACTCGCGGAAATCCTGGCGGAGATCTTCCCGGCCGGCGTCGTCAATATCATCACCGGCCGCGGCAAAACCGTCGGCGCGCCACTCGTCGCCCATCCCCAGGTGCGCATGATTTCGCTGACCGGCGATGTCGCAACCGGCGAGAAAATCCTGAAGGCCGCGTCCGACGGGATCAAGCGCACGCACCTCGAGCTCGGCGGCAAGGCGCCGGTCATCGTTTTCGACGATGCCGATCTCAAGGAGGTCGTCGCCGGCGTGCGGACCTTCGGCTACTACAATGCCGGGCAGGACTGCACCGCGGCCTGCCGCCTGTACGCGGGGCCGAAGATCTACGAGCGGCTGGTCGCCGATCTCAGCCTCGCTGCCGCATCCATCAAGGTCGGGGCGCAGCAGGAAGATGGCGTCGAGATGGGCCCGCTGATCAGCAGGCAGCAGCGCCAGCGCGTGGCAGGCTTTGTGGCACGCGCCAAGGCTGCCAGGCACATCGAGGTGACGGCAGGCGGGCACAAGGGCGGCGGCGGCGGATTCTTCTACGAACCGACGGTGATCGCCGGCGCGCGCCAGACCGACGAGATAGTGCGCAAGGAAGTGTTCGGGCCCGTTGTTTCGGTCACACGTTTCAAGGATGCGGAGCAGGCGATCGCCTGGGCCAATGATTCCGATTACGGGCTGGCCTCGTCGGTGTGGACCAAGGACATCGGCCGCGGAATGAAGGTGGCGGCGCGGCTCCAGTACGGCTGCACCTGGGTCAACACGCATTTCATGCTGGTCAGCGAAATGCCGCACGGCGGCGTCAAGCGCTCCGGCTACGGCAAGGACCTTTCAATGTACGCACTGGAGGACTACAGCACGGTGCGGCACGTCATGGTGAAGCTCTAGCCGCCTTTTCTCACCGCCGGCCAGATTTTCCGATTGATCGGCGCGGCGTAGGGCGCTGGGCGCGGCCGTCTGCGGTCAATGGTTTTGTGGGGCGGGTGGGCGTTTTTCAGCGAC
>JBAQWM010000181.1:0-4940 GCA_049298915.1 Steroidobacteraceae bacterium
GGTCCGGCAGGGTCGGTTCGCTGCCGCTACTGCTGTTCGGCGCGTACATGGAAAACATGGATCCGGAAGACCTCAACACGGCCTACAACCTGGGCTTCCTGCTCGGCAAGGCCGCCGATCCGCATACCTGGGAATTCGGTGCGCTTTACGGCGACGTCGAGCGCGACGCGCAGTTTGCCGCCATTGTGGATTCGGATTTCGCCGATGGCCTGACGCAGGGCCGGGGATACGCGGTGCAGGGCGCCTGGGCCCCGATCAGGAACCTGACGATGAAGGCGACCTATTTCATCAACGACCGGAACTACGACACGGCCGCGGAAGTCGACTACAAGCGGCTGCAGCTCGACCTGAACTACAAGTTCTGAACTCGTCGATGGTGGGCTATGATGGATCAATACCGGCATGACCGGTCGGGAGCAGGACCCATGGAGCCAGCGGATCTCGGCCAGCACATCTCGCGGCGCTTCAACGAGGACATGGAGCGGGTCCGCACGCGGGTGCTGCAGATGGGCGGCTTCGTGGAGCAGCAGCTGCAGCACGCGGTCGTCGCGCTGGTCGAGGGCGATAGCGAACGTGGCGAACAGATTGCCCGCGACGACTACCGCGTCAACCGCATGGAAGTCGAGATTGACGAGGAGTGCGGGCGGATCATCGCCACCCGGCAGCCGACCGCGTCGGACCTGCGGGTCATGGTGGCCATCATCAAGACCATCACCGACCTCGAGCGCATCGGCGACGAAGTCGAGAAAGTCGGCATGATCGCCGCCAAGCTGGCGGCGATGGAAAAACCCGCGGACCACTATCGCGAGATCCGCCACCTCGGGCGGCTCGTCATCGAGATGGTCCACGATGCGCTGCACGCGTTCGCGCGGCTCGACGCGGACGAGGCTTTCGATGTGGCCCGTCGCGACCGCAAGGTGGACGAGGAATACGAGGCGATCCAGCGCCAGAACATCAGCTTCATGCTGGAAGACCCGCGCACCATCCGGCGCGCGCTCGAAGTCATGTGGGTCGTGCGCGCGCTGGAACGCATCGGCGACCACGCCAAGAATATCTGCGAGTACACGGTCTACATGGTCCACGGCAAGGACATCCGCCACCTGGCGCTGGATGACGCCGAGCGCCAGATCCGCGATTCCGCACAACAACGCCAGGGCTGAGCATGCCGTCCCGGCGTAGCGCCAACTGGCTCGGATTGGTGGCCTGCACGCTGGCGCTGGCGTTCGCGTTCTACTCCCAGTACGTGCTCGGGCTGCAGCCCTGCCATCTCTGCATTTTCCAGCGCGTTACTGTCGCCGCGCTGGGGGCGGCGTTCCTGCTGGCGGCGCTCTATTCGCGCTCCACGCTGACAGGCGCTCTCCATGCGGGCCTGATCGGCATCGCCGGGCTCGCTACGATGGCGACCGCCGGGCGCCATGTCTGGATCCAGATGCAGCCGCCGGGCTCGGTCGCCGCCTGCGGGGCGGATCTCGATTTCATGCTCAAGGTGTTTCCGCTGACCGAGGTGGTGCTGAAGGTATTCAGGGCCGGCGGCGAATGCGCCAGGATCGACTTCACGCTGCTGGGGCTCTCGATGCCGGGCTGGGTATTCGTGTTTGCGCTCTTCGTGACCGCCGGCGGGGTCTGGATCAACTTGCGGCGAACAGCCGCCTGAGCACCCCGACATAGGCGCGGTGCAGCAGTTCGATGTCCTCGATGCTGCAGCATTCGTCGATCATGTGGATGGTCTGGTTGCCGACCCCGAGCTCGACGATTTCGGTGCCGAGCGGCGCGATGAATCTTCCGTCCGAAGTGCCTCCGCCGGTCGAGAATTCCGGAATCCTGCCGGTAATCTCCTGCACCGCGGCTGCGGCCACGTCCGCCAGCTTCCCGGGCTTGCTGTAGAAGGGCAGGCCGGAGACGAACCAGTCGAGCGTGTAGCGCAGCCCGTGACGATCGAGGATTTCCGTCACGCTGGCCTTCAGCCCCTCCAGCGTCTGTGCGGGCGACCAGCGCAGGTTGAAGCGCGCCTTCAGCTCGCCCGGGATCACATTGGCGGCGCCGGTGCCGGCCTTGATATTGCTGACCTGGAAGGTCGTCGCCTGGAAGTGTTCCGTGCCCTGGTCCCAGGTTCGGGCCGCGAGTTCCGCGAGTGCGGGTGCGAAGGCGTGGATCGGATTGTCCGCGAGCGCCGGATAGGCGATATGACCCTGGCTGCCGTGCACCGTCAGCCGGCCGGACAGGGAGCCGCGGCGGCCGACGCGAATGGTGTCGCCGAATGCTCTCTGGCTGGATGGTTCGCCGATCAGGCAGTAGTCGATGCGCTGGCCGCGCTCGCGCAGCAGCTCGACGACGCGGCGCGTGCCGTCGACCGAGGGCCCTTCCTCGTCGCTCGTGACCAGGAAGGCGATGCTGCCGTCGTAGACCGGATGCGCGGCCACGAATTCCTCGGTGGCCGTGACCATCGCCGCGAGCCCGCTCTTCATGTCGGCGGCGCCGCGCCCATAGAGGAAGCCGTCGCGGATGGCGGGAGCGAAGGGGTCGGACTGCCAATGTTCCAGCGGCCCGGGCGGCACGACGTCGGTATGGCCGGCAAAGCAGAAGACCGGCCCCTGGCCGGCGCGGCGCAGGGCCCAGAAATTGTCGACCACTCCGAATCGCAGGCGCTCGACCGCAAAGCCCAGGGCCTCGAGTCGGCCGATCATTATTTCCTGGCAACCGCCGTCCTCCGGGCTCACCGAGGCGCGAGACAGCAATTGCCGGGTCAGTTCGAGGGCGGACGACATCGGCGCATGAACTCCATGGCGGGGCGGGCCCGGGCGCGGCCCTTTATACGGGCGCGCCCTGGCCGCAGCAAGTCTCGGGCTGCAACAAATCCGTAACAATCAGGGTGTAGAACATCCGCATTTGCAGACCTCGACCCTGATCCTGGCGCTGATGCTCCTGACGGCTGTCGCCTACCAGTTCGGCCGCCGCCGTTCCGTGCGCGTGGCGGGGGGCCGGCGCAAGGCACGCGAACTGCATTCATTGCCGGGCCATTACGGCCTGCTGACGGCGATCTGGTGCGCGCTGCCGGCGCTCGCGCTGGTGCTGGGCTGGCAGGCGCTGGACGAGCGGATCATCGCCGACCAGGTACTGCAGTCCATGCCGGCCAGCCAGGGCCTGACGGCGGGCGAGCTGTCGCTGGTCCTGAATGACGTGCGCAATGTCGTTGCCGGCAATATCACGGCGGATTCGGTTGCGCCCGAGATCGCCGCGGCCGCCGGGCTGTGGCAGAAACTCGACGGGCTCAGCCGGGCCGGGCTTGCGGTGCTCGCGCTCTGCATTGCAGTGGCGGGCGGATGGATCACGCTTGCGCGCATCAGGCCCACGCTGGAAGCGCGCAATCGCGTCGAGCAGATCGTCCGCGTGGCATTGCTCGGCTGTTCGCTGATCGCGATCCTGACGACGATCGGCATCGTCCTGTCGGTGCTCTACGAGTCCCTGCAATTCTTCCGCCTGGTGCCCTTGACCGAGTTCATCTTCGGCACGCAGTGGAGCCCGCAACTCGCCATCCGCGCGGACCAGGTGGGTTCCTCCGGCGCCTTCGGCGCCGTGCCCCTGTTCGCGGGCACGCTCCTGATCTCGTTCATCGCAATGGCGATCGCCGTGCCGGTCGGCCTGCTCTCCGCCATCTATCTTGCCGAGTATGCGAGTCGCGGATTCCGCTCCTTCACCAAGCCGATGCTGGAAGTGCTGGCCGGGATTCCGACCGTGGTCTACGGCTTCTTCGCGGCACTGACGGTCGCGCCGCTCCTGCACGGCGCCGGGGCGCGGCTCGGCCTCGACGTAGCATCCGAGAGCGCGCTAGCCGCCGGACTGGTCATGGGCATCATGATCATTCCCTTCGTCTCTTCACTCGCCGACGACATGATCACGGCGGTGCCGCAATCGCTGCGCGATGGCTCGTATGGCCTCGGCGCGACGCAATCGGAAACGATCCGCAGGGTGGTGCTGCCGGCGGCACTGCCGGGGATCGTCGGCGGCGTGCTGCTGGCCGTGTCGCGCGCCATCGGCGAGACGATGATCGTCGTGATGGCCGCCGGGCTCTCGGCCAACCTGACCGCGAACCCGCTGGAGGCGGTCACGACGGTGACGGTCCAGATCGTGACACTGCTGGTCGGCGACCAGGAGTTCGACAGCCCCAAGACGCTCGCAGCCTTCGCACTCGGGCTCGTGCTGTTCCTGGTGACCTTGCTCCTCAATGTCATCGCACTGCAGGTGGTGCGCCGCTACCGGGAGCAGTATGAATAGCCCGGTTCCGGTGCGGGCGCCGCAGGCTCAGGCGCAAGTCCGCGCGCTCGTGGAGCGCGGGCTACGCCGCCGCTATCGGGCCGAGCGGCGCTTTCGGGCCTGTGGCCTGGCAGCGGCCGTCTCCGGTCTCCTGTTCGTGGGCTTCCTGTTCCTGTCGATCATCAGCACGGGTTATACGAGCTTCCTCCAGACTTACATCCGAATCGACATTCAGTTCGACCCGGAAATGATTGATCCGGAAGGGAAAAAAGACGAGGAATCCCTGCGGGCCGGGGACTACCCGGGACTCTTCAAGCAGGCGCTGCGCAGGATGTTCCCGGTGGTGGAAGAACGTCGCGAATTGCGGCAACTCTACGGGATGCTGAGCGACGGCGCGGCATTCACACTGCGCGATCTGGTGCTCGATGATCCCGGACTGATCGGCGAGACCCGCGAGCTCTGGCTGATGGCATCGGACGACATCGACCAGCTGGTCAAGGGCGCGATCGACCGCAGCCTGCCGGAGCAGGAGCGTGTGGTCTCCGACCTGCAGCTCCGATGGCTCGATGCGCTGGCGGCCGGGGATCGCGTCGAGCGGCGCTTCAACCGCGTGTTCTTCACGGCGGGCGATTCGCGCGAACCGGAGCAGGCCGGCGTGCTGGGCGCGGTGGTCGGCTCGCTCCTGACGC
>JBAQWM010000182.1:0-1855 GCA_049298915.1 Steroidobacteraceae bacterium
CATCTGGACCGACCCGGTAGCGGCCGGCCGCGCAGCCGATGCCTCGTTCAGCTATCGCTATAGCCAGCTGCAGACACCGGCGCCGCTGAGCCCCACGAGCGCCAACTGTCCGGCGAAGTGGTCCCATCTCTGCCGCATCGTGATCCATTACCCCGTCCACCTGCAGCCGTTGTGGACGCTGCCACGACTGACAGTGGACGCCGGTGGTGCGGTGACCGACCGCAGCTGCATCTCCTGTCACAGCCCGACCGGTGCGGCCGGCGCCGTACGCGTGCCGGACGGGCAGCTCGACCTCTCGGGTGGGCCGTCGCCGGATCAGGCCGATCATCTGGTGTCCTACCGCGAACTTCTGTTCACGGACAATGCCCAGGAAGTTAACATGGGCGCGCTGCAGGACATCCTGGTGCCGGGTCCGCCGGACCCGGTGACCGGGCAGCCGACGCTGGTACCAGTGCCCGTCAGCCCCTCGATGAGCGCTGCGGGTGCCAGGGCTTCCGCGACGTTTTTCAGCCTTTTCGATGCGGGCGGATCGCATGCAGGCGACCTGACAGCGGCGGAACTCAGGCTGATCGCCGAGTGGCTGGACATCGGTGGGCAGTATTACAACGACCCCTTCATGGCACCGACGAATTGAAGTGATGAGACTTCTCATCACCTGCGTATTGTTGCTGTGCTCCGGCATCGCCATTTCCGCCGAGCGTGATGCGCTTGAAGTCATCGTCGTCGATCCCTACCTGGAACTGCGGACCGGGCCCGGTCGTGGATACCCGATCGTCCAGGTCGTGTCGCGCGGCGAGACGGTCCGGATCCTCAAGCGGCGCACCGACTGGTTTCGGATCGCCGACGCTTCCGGTCACGAAGGCTGGGTCCATCGCAGCCAGATCGCCGAGACTCTGGTGCCGGCCGGCACCCGGCTGGAAATCGAGGATCCCGCGCGCGAGGATTTCGGCGCCCACCGGCGCGAGGTCGGCGTGCTGCTCGGCAATTTCGGCGGCGCCAATCTGATCGGCGCATACGGCGCCTATGCATTCAATGCCCATCTGGCGGGCGAACTCGCACTGTCGCACCTGCTTGGCAGCTTTTCCGACGGGCAGATTGCCGCGATCGGCGTGTCGCATGTCTTTCGCCCTGACTGGCGTATCCAGCCCTTCGCGTCGATGGGCACCGGGTTGATCCGTATCGAGCCGAAGTCCACGGTGGCACAGTCGCCCTCGCGCACCGACCAGCTGGCCTACGTCGGCGCCGGTGTACGCGCCTATCTGGCGCGGCGCTTCATACTGCGGGCCGAATACAAGAGCTACGTGGTCTTCACCGACCGCAACGAGAATCAGGAAGTCAACGAATGGAAAATTGGATTCGCGTTCTTCTTCTGACAGCGGTGCTCGGGATGACCGGCTGTGCCTGGGCGCCGTGGCGCGACACGCCCGTCGAACGAGTGGAGCCCGCGGACGAACCGGCCGCTGACAGCGATACGCAGTCGCCGACAGGCAGCGATGAGAATCAGGTCGTCGTCGATCCGCAGGTTGAGCGGCGTGACGTCATACCTGCGCGCATCGACACCGAGAACTGGGAGGCCGGCGTGTATGTGGGGTCGCTGTCGGTCGAGGACTTCGAGGTCAATGTCGTATACGGCCTCCGGCTCGCCTTCCACATCAACGAGGACTTTTTCGCCGAGGGCATTGTCGGCACCAGCGACGCCGGGCTCTCGAGTTTCGAGCGTCTTTCGGGATCCGCGCCGCTGTTGACCGATAGTGAGAGGAGATTCACGTACTACAACCTCGGCTTCGGCTGGAATGCGCTTCCGGGCGAAGTATTCCTCGGCGGCAAGCGGGCCCTGAACAGCGCCATTTACCTG
>JBAQWM010000183.1:0-11827 GCA_049298915.1 Steroidobacteraceae bacterium
GACCTGGCCCGGCTCGCGAGCGTGCCGCGCGCCACAGCCGAGCGCGCCGGCGACGAGATTCTCGAGACGCTCTCCGGTCATCTGGCCGCGCCGGATGGACTGGTGGAGGAGGACGGTTCCCGTCCGGGGCCTGAGCAGCTGCGGAAGCTCAAGCACCTCCAGCACCGGCTGCTGACGATCGCGGCTGAACTCGCGATCCAGCCGGAAGTGCTGGCGACACGCCGGGACCTGATCGCGCTATTGCGCGGCGAACGTGAGCTGCCGGTCCTCAGCGGTTGGCGCAGGGCCATGATCGGCGAACCGCTGCTCGCGGCGCTGTAGCTGCTCAGCCGCCGGCAAGCGCGGCTGCGAGTCGCGCGTCCACCTCGTCGAGCGTGCCATCGGCGTCAATCCGGCGCAACATGCCCTTGCGCGCGTAGTAGTCGATCAGTGGCTGGGTGCGCCGGCAATAAACCGAGAGCCGCTCGCGCACCGTTTTTTCGTCATCGTCGGGACGCTGGAACAGATCATGCGGACTGCCGTCGCTGCAAAGCTCGCCAGGTCCGGGTGGATTTGTCTCGATGTGGAAGACGCGCCCGCAGCGGCGGCAACTGCGCCGGCCGGCGAGCCGCTTCTGCAGCACTCCGGGTTCAATCTCCAGGAGCAGCACCGCGTCGATCGGCGTGCCGCGCCCCGCAAGCAAGGTGGCCAGCCCGTCGGCCTGCGCGATCGTGCGGGGAAAACCGTCCAGGATGAATCCGCGTTCTGCATCCTTTCTGGCGAGGCGCTCGCGGATGATGCCGAGCATGATGTCGTCGGCCACCAGTTGCCCGGCATCCATGACGATCTTTGCGGCGTTGCCCAGCGCGGTGCCCCGGGCTACGGCTTCGCGCAGCAGGTCGCCGGTGGAAATCTGCGGCACGCCGTGACGCGCCTGCATCCTCTGCGCCTGCGTGCCCTTGCCCGAACCGGGCGCGCCGAGCAACACCAACCTCATCCCAACGCACTCCGCGGGCCCGGAGACCCTCAAAGGGCGACCATCCTGCCCCGGCCTACCGGTCGCGTCAAACCGCGCCGAATCGGCTATGCTTCGCCCCCCACGGGGCGGTGTCGCCGCCCGCAATACGGACCCGGAAGATGGCCAGACGCAAGAGCGAAAAGCCCGCGCGGCGCAACGCACTGTACGCACAATCCGGCGGTGTCACGGCTGTCATCAATGCGAGCGCGCTCGGCGTCATCGAAGCCTGCCGCAGGCATCGTGACCGGATCGGCCGGCTGTATGCCGGCCGCGACGGCATCGTCGGCGCACTGACCGAGGATCTGATCGACATCGGCCGTGAAGATGCGGCGACAATGCGCGCATTGCGCCACACACCCGCAGGCGCGTTCGGATCGGCGCGCTACAAGCTGAAGGATCTCGAACGCGATCGCGCCAAGTACGAACGCCTGATCGAAGTGTTCCGCGCGCACGGGATCGGCTACTTCTTCTACAACGGCGGCAATGACTCGATGGATACGGCGCTGAAGCTCAGCCAGCTGGGCGCGCAGAGCGGCTACCCCGTGGCATGCATCGGCATCCCGAAGACGGTGGACAATGACCTGCCGGTCACCGACTGCTGCCCCGGGTTCGGTTCGGTCGCGAAGTACGTCGCGGTCTCGACGCTGGAAGCCTCGCGCGATGTCGCGTCGATGGCGCGTACCTCGACCCGCGTATTCATCCTCGAGGTCATGGGCCGCCATGCCGGCTGGATTGCGGCCGCGGGCGGGCTGGCCGCGCGCAGGAACGGCGAACCGCCGCACCTGATCCTGTTCCCCGAGATCGCCTTCGACCGCGAGCGATTCCTCGCGCGCGTCAGGCAGACCACGGAGCAGAAAGGCTACTGCGTCATCGTCGCCTCAGAAGGCACGCGCGACGCGCAAGGTAAATTCCTCTCGGACATGGGCACGCGGGATGCATTCGGGCATGTGCAGCTCGGCGGCGTCGCACCGGCGCTTGCAGGCATGATCAAGGAGGCGCATGGCTACAAGTACCACTGGGCGCTCGCCGATTACCTGCAACGCTCGGCGCGCCACATCGCCTCGCGCGTGGATGTGGAGCAGGCCTATGCAGTCGGCCGCGCGGCGGTCGAACTCGCGGTCGCAGGAAAAAATGCCGTGATGCCGGTCATCCGGCGCAGATCGTCGAAGCCCTATCGATGGGATATCGGTTCGGTTCCGATCGCCAAGGTCGCGAATCGTGAAAAGATGGTGCCACGCAACTACATCACGCCGGATGGCTTCGGCATCACCGCGGCCTGCCGTCGCTATCTCAGCCCATTGATCGCTGGCGAAGCCTATCCGCCATACCGGGACGGCATTCCGGTGTACGCGACATTGAAAGGCGCGCGCGTGCGCCGCCGGCTGACGACTACCTTCGTGATATGATCCTTTTCTCTCCTGGGAGTTTGTGATGTCAATGCAAGACGCACTCTGGCTCGCAGTGCTGGCCGGCGTGACCGCCATCATTTACGGTATTTTCATGACGCGCTGGATCCTCGCGCAGCCCGCCGGCAACGCGCGGATGCAGGAAATCGCGGCGGCCATCCAGGCGGGCGCCAAGGCCTACCTGAACCGCCAGTACTCGACCATCGCCGTGGTAGGCGTCTTGCTGTTTGTCGTGCTGGGGCTTGCACTCGATGGGTACACCGCCGTCGGCTTCGCATTCGGCGCAATCCTGTCGGGCATGGCCGGCTATATCGGCATGAATGTCTCGGTGCGCGCCAATGTACGCACGGCGCATGCTGCAGGCGTCGGCCTCAATCCGGCGCTGCAGGTCGCATTCCGCGGCGGTGCGATCACCGGCATGCTGGTGGTCGGTCTCGGGCTGCTGGGTGTCGCGGTCTACTACTGGCTCATGATGCGCCTGACCGGCGACAGCAGTCGCGCACTGCATGCGCTGGTCGGTCTCGCCTTCGGCGGTTCCCTGATCTCGATCTTCGCCCGCCTCGGTGGCGGTATCTTCACGAAAGGCGCGGACGTCGGCGCCGATCTGGTTGGCAAGGTGGAGGCCGGCATTCCCGAGGACGACCCGCGCAACCCGGCGGTGATCGCCGACAATGTCGGCGACAATGTCGGCGACTGCGCCGGTATGGCGGCGGACCTGTTCGAGACCTACGTCGTCACGGTGGTCGCGACCATGCTGCTTGCCGGCCTGATAATGCAGGACCTCGGCGAAGCGGCGGTACTCTACCCGCTGGTGCTCGGTGCCGCGTCGATCGGCGCCTCGATCCTCGGCACCTTCTTCGTCAAGACCACCGAAGGCGGCAGGATCATGGGCGCGCTGTACCGCGGCGTGATCGTCTCGGGCGCCATCGCGGCGATCGCCTACTACCCGATCACGAAGATGATGCTCGGCGATGCGGCGAAGCCGCTCTATTTCTGCGCGCTGATCGGCCTCGGCCTGACCGCGGCGATGATCTGGATCACCGAGTACTACACGGCAACCGAATTCAAGCCGGTGCGTTACATCGCCGAAGCCTCACGGACAGGCCACGGCACCAACGTGATCGCCGGCCTCGCGGTGTCGATGAAATCGACTGCATTGCCGGTACTCGCGATCTGTGCCGCGATCTGGGGCGCCTATTCGCTCGCGGGCCTGTACGGTATCGCAATCGCGGCGACCTCGATGCTGTCGATGACCGGCATGATCGTGGCGCTCGACGCCTATGGCCCGATCACCGACAACGGCGGCGGTATCGCCGAGATGAGCGGTCTGCCGCGGGAAGTGCGCAGGATCACCGACGCGCTCGATGCAGTCGGCAACACGACCAAGGCGGTGACCAAGGGCTATGCGATCGGCTCGGCCGGTCTCGCGGCGCTGGTGCTGTTCGCCGATTACACGCACAACCTCGAAATCGCCGGCAAGCTCGAGCTGTTCAGCCTGTCCGACCCGGCGGTCATCATCGGTCTCTTCATCGGCGGCATGGTGCCGTTCCTGTTTGGCGCGATGGCGATGGAGGCCGTCGGCCGGGCAGCCGGCTCGGTCGTGATCGAGGTGCGGCGCCAGTTCCGCGAGATCAAGGGCATCATGGAAGGCACCGGCAAGCCCGATTACTCGCGCGCGGTGGACCTGCTGACGCGCGCGGCAATCAAGGAAATGATCGTGCCGTCACTTCTGCCGATCCTGATTCCGGTGGTGGTCGGATTCGGCATGAATTTCCTGCTCGGACCCGGCGCCGGCATCCGCGCCCTCGGCGGCGTGCTGATCGGCACCATCGTCACGGGGCTCTTCGTCGCGATCTCGATGTGCACCGGCGGCGGCGCCTGGGACAATGCCAAGAAATACATCGAGGAAGGCAATTTCGGCGGCAAGGGTTCCGAGACCCACAAGGCGGCCGTGACCGGCGACACCGTCGGCGATCCCTACAAGGACACCGCGGGTCCGGCCATCAATCCGCTGATCAAGATCATCAATATCGTGGCGCTGCTCCTGGTGCCGCTGCTTTGAGGTCCCAGGTCGTCGCGCGTGACGGTCCGCCTGACCGGGCGCCCTGTTGTCGTGGCGCAGCGTGCTCCAGCATCAGCCCCACGGCCGTACCCGGCTTGAACCCCTTCCAGTAGCTGTGGCCGGCCGCCGGCCTGCCGTCCTTCCCGACCGCGTACACCCCGTCCTTGCCATTCGGAACCAGGTCGAGGTACGCCTGCTTGTCGCGCTCACCTTTCAGGTGCAGGCTGAAGAACGCCGTCGCGAAATGATTCAGGATGTTGTTCATCCGCACCGTGTCCCACACCGGGTCCGCATAGTGCAGGAACGCCGGCACCGGTGATCCATTGCTGCCGTAGAGTTCGGCGGGCGCCGGAATCGGCGCCCCCGCATTGTGGCCGGCGTTGATGAAGGTCAAGAGATAGCGGTCCGCATTCACGGACTCCGCATAGATGGCGCGGGTCCCCTGCTCGTAACCCGAGACTTCGTCGACGCTGCCCGATACGAACAGCACCGGCGTACGAATGCCGGCCAGTCCGCCGGCATCCCAGAGGCCGTAACCCAGTCCCCACGGCGCGATGGCGATGGCGGCCAGGATGCGGGGATCACGGCTTTTCGCGTAATCGGGATTGGCTGCGCCGCGTTCACGCAGCAGGCGGTTGGGAGGCGCGGCGTCTTTTGTTTCGCTGGCGGCGCTGTAGCCGCCTCCGATCACGTTGACGACGCCGTAACCGCCCATCGAATAGCCGACGATGCCGGTGCGCGTCGCGTCGACGAGCCCGGACAGGAACGAGCCGGATGCCGGCGCGCCGAGGCGTGCGATCTCGTTCAGCACGAACAACTGGTCGAATGGCCGATTGTAGAGCGTGCTCGCGAAGCTCCCCTGATCGTCGTAGGTGCTTTCCGGGTGGTCGATCGACACGACGACAAACCCCTTGCTGGCCAGATTCTCGCCGAGATGACTGAGCAGGTAGCGATTGCCCGGCCAGCCGTGGGAAATGATGACCAGCGGGAAAGCGCCCAGCGTCGCGAGCGGCGCGGCGTCGCGTACTGCCTGACCGCGCAGCAGCACGGTGATCGCCGGATCGCGCGTGATCGTACGGTACTCTCCGCCGCGCTGCTGGCCCGCCGCGAGCGCCGCCGGATACCAGATCTCCAGCGTGAAGCGCCGGTCGTAACGGGCCGTGGGACCGCCTTCTCTGGTATTCAGTATGTCCGGGCGGTTCCGGTCGATCGCATGCACCGTGCGAACACCGATGTCATACGGGCCATAGCTTGCCAGCTCGGGCGCTTCCGGCGTCACAGTGTCGACGCGATTCGGCTGTGCCAGACTCGCGCCAGCGGCGAGGAGAGCAAGCACCATACATGCAGGCACTTGCCTGATCACGCTCTTCTCCACAACCCGTCGCGCCTGGTCCTAGCCCGCACTGATCACCCGCTCGATCTGCATTTCGACGTGGTCGGCAATCTTCCGGCTCTCATCGACGAGGCGCTCGATCTCGGCACCCGTGCGCCTGACGTAGTCGGCATCCTTGATCGACTTCAGGTTGATGCGCGCGTTGTAGGCCGCGCCCCTGACGCCTGCGAGCGACACCAGCGCACCGACGCCGGCATCGGTGATCATGACATCGTTTCCGATGCTTGCAGCCGCGTGGCAGAGTTCGAGCGCCGCGCGGCAATGGCGTGCGGTCTGCAGCGGGACATCGGTGGCCCGTTTGTAGCCGGACTGCAGGGCGGCGCTGCGCGCAGTCTTCTGTTCGGCCGCGTCCTGCGGCATGCGAAGCGCCTCCATCACTCCGTTGAAGGCCTGCGTGTCCTCGTCGACCGCAGCGAGCAGCAGATCCTTGATGCCCTGCGCGCGGACCGCAAGCCCGTCCAGCTCCTCGTAACGGCCGGCGAACTCCGCCTTGACGGCCGTCAGATTCGCGACCATCGCGGCGAGTGCCGCTCCGATCGAGCCCGCCAGCGCAGCGATGGAACCGCCGCCCGGTGCGGGCGTGTCGCGCGAGACCTCGTCGACGAATTCCTGGATCGTCTTGCGCACCAGCTCGCCGCCCGGACCCGGCAGGCCCAGGACTTTTTTCTCCGTCTCAAATGGCGCCACGTCACGCAGGCCCATGGCCTGCACCGCGGTCTCGATCACGTCGCCGACCGGCATCCCGGTGGACTTGCGCATGCGGCGCAGATAGTAGCGGCCCGACTCCAGCATGGCGTCGAAGGGCACGACACCGACGATCTCCGAGCCGGTCACCGGAATGCCGCGGCGTGCGGCTTCTTCGCGCGCGGCCTCGAGCACGGCGTGCGCGGGTGCCACCTTGAAATCCGTGAGGTTGATCGAGATCTGTGCGCGCCGGTATTTCTCGACGACCCATCCGACCGCCTTGACATGCGAGAAGCGCCCGTCGGCATAGACCGGCTTGCCCTCGACTTCACCGGCCCGGTAGCCGAGCGCGGCGTAGCGCGCCGCGAGGTCCTTGCCGTGTGCGTCGCGATAATGCACGGCCAGCGCGTCCCATGATTTCGCCAGCTGATCGCAGGCACCGCAGGGAAAACGGTTCTTCGCGAACCGGACCGGTTCGCCCTTGTAGTAGAAGGGCGCGATGTCCCCGCTGCGCTTGTGGCGGCCGCGCTCGCGCAGACTGTAGGCAATGTCGTCCGCGTAACGCTTGTCGGTCGTCGCGAGGTTGACGTTGTAGGCGATCAGGAACTCGCGCGCGCCGATGATGTAGGCGCCGGAGCGCGGATTATGCCGTGCCGGGCCGAAATCCGGTTTCCACGCCGGGTCCGCCAGCTTCCGTTCCAGACCCTCGTATTCGCCGGCCCGCACCGCCGCGAGGTTGCTGCGATCGGGACGGGATGCAGCCCGCTCATACAGGTACACGGCAATGCCGAGCTCCCCGATGCGGCGGCCGCATTCCCTTGCCAGCGCGATACAGTCGTCCATCGTGACGCCTGTGACCGGAACAAAGGGGCAGACATCCATTGCGCCCATGCGCGCGTGGCTGCCGCGGTGTTTCGACATATCGATGGATTCCGCCGCGCGCTTGCCCGCCCGGAAAGCGGCTTCGACGACCGCCTCCGGCGCGCCGACGAAGGTGATCACCGTGCGGTTCGTGTCCTCGCCCGGATCGACGTCAAGCAGCGTCACGCCGCGCACCGCCTCGATCTCCGTCCGGATGGCGCTGATGACAGCGCCATCGCGTCCTTCGGAGAAATTGGGGACGCATTCCACCAGCTTGTTCATGTCCGGCTCCGCATCGCGAATGTCGTCATGATACTGAAATGCCGGCACCGTGATTCCAGCCATTGGACCAGTGCCGGTCCGCAACCGGAATCATGCGGCGCGGGCTGTGGTCCCGCGGCGCCTGATCCATTCCGCAAGCAGGACCAGCAGCAGCGTAGCCACCATCATCAGCACGGCCAGCGCGATCATCACTGGCAGCCTGCTGGCGAAGCGCAGTTGACTGAATAGATAGACCGGAAATGTCGCATCGTTTCCGGCCAGGAACAGTGCCAGCGCAAATTCATCCAGCGACACGGTGAACGCGACCAGCCACGCGGAAATGACCGCCGGCGCGATCAGCGGCAACACGATTGTCACGAGCACTTTCGGATAGCGGGCGCCGAGATCCATCGCCGCGTCCTCCAGATCGCGGTCAAAGCCGGCCAGGCGCGCCGTCACGATCAATACGACGAATGGCAGGGCGACCACGACATGGCCGATGCCGACCGTCCACAGCGAGCGGTCGATGCCGATGGCGAGGAACAGCACGAGGACCGCAACGGCCAGTACGACGATCGGCACGACCAGCGGCAGCAACGCGAGTGCGAGAAGCGCGGACTCGCCGCGGAATCGGAAGCGCGTCAGCAATATCGCGACCGCCGTGCCGAGCAGCGTGGCCCCGGAACCGCTGCCCACTGCAACCATGATGCTGTTCCGCGCCGCGCGCAGGACCTCCGGGGAATCGAATAGTTTGCGGTACCAGTCCAGGGTCAAGTCCTGGACCGGAAAAGAAAGGCCGGTTCCGGCATTGAATGAAAACAGCAGCAGCACGGCCAGCGGCAGGTACAGCAGGATCGCGAGCCCGGTGAAATACGCCGCCAGGATGCCCGGGCGCGGCGGATGGGTGATTGGCTGTACCGCGGTCATTCGAGCAGCCGGCGGACATTGACGACGCGCGCGGCGATTGCGACCAGCACCAGGGTGATCGCGAGCATCACGATGGACAGTGCCGCGCCGCGCGGCCAGTTGGCCGCCTTCGTGAAGAAATCCTGGATGATGTTGCCGAACATGCTGCCGCTGCTGCCCCCGATCAGGAGCGGCGTCACATACTCGCCAACCGTCGGAATGAATACCATGAAGAACGACGCCAGCACGCCGGTCAGGCTGAGGGGAAATGTCACGGCCCAGAAGGCCGCCCATGGCCGCGCGCCGAGATCAGCCGCCGACTCGAGCAGTTCGTGATCGATCCGCTGCAGTGCCGCATAGATCGGCAGGGCAGCGAATGGAACCCATACGTAGATCAGCGTGATGACGACGGCGTTGCGGCTGTAGAGCAGCCCGCCGAGCGGCTCGCTGATGACATTCAGGTAGCCGAGCAGCGAGTTGATCACGCCCTCCGATCCCAGCAGGAACTTCCAGCTCATGACCCGCAGCAGAAAGCTGGTCCAGAACGGAATCATCAGGATCACCAGGCAGATGCCGGCGGCCCGGCCCGCGCGAAATACGAGGAAGTAGGCGATCGGGTAGGCCAGGGCCACCGCCGACGCCGCGACGGCCAGTGCCATGCCAATCGATATCGCGAGCAGCCGCCAGTAGCTGCCGACGGCGAATATGGCCTGGTATTGCGTGAGCCCGGGCCGCCACGCCGCCAGCAACTCGCCCTGCATGTCGGCGCGGAAGCTGAGCGCGAGCATCAGGACCAGCGGCACCACGAAAAAGAGCCCGAGCCATGCTACCGGCGGGAGGTAGAGGGCCCAGAAAGTGCCGCGTCGGGGGCGCACGCCCGCTAGTTCACGGTGCCGCCTTCACCTCGGTCCACATTGCCGTCCAGTCGTCGCGCTGCCTGGCGGTCAGATTGGGCGTGAAATTCGTACGCTCGAGCACGGTCGGGTCGTCGAGGGAGAACGCCTGCTTGAGCGCGGGGTCGCTGATGCCCTTCATGACCTCTTCGTTCGCGACGCCATAGTAGAACTGATTGACGACATTGCTCGCAGTCGCTTCTGCAAGTTTCTCGTCCAGGAATCTGAGCGCGAGATCCTTGTTGGGCGTTCCTTTGCGGATGCCATAGGCGCCGACCCATGAATTGCGGCCTTCCCTGGGATCGGCATAGGCCACGGGTACCCCCTGCCCGAGCAATGTGGCATAGGCGCCCTGCCACGCATAGGCCACCCAGACATCGCCATTCGCCATCGAGTCGATCAGTTCCGGCTCGCCGGCCCAATAGAAAAGATTGAGTTTCCGCTGCTCGATCCACTCCGCCTTGATTGCTGCGAGCTGCTCCGGCGTGATTGCGGTTTCATCGTACTGATGAATATAGGAAGAAATCGTGACCATGCCGGGCCCGTCGTCCCAGACCGAGATGTGGCCCTTGTACGCAGGGTCGAGCAGCGCGCTGTAGGAATCTATCGTCCCTTTGACCTTGTCGGTCCGATACAGGACGGAGGTGAATCCCCAGTCCCAGGGCAGGAAATACTGCTTGCCATTGAAGCGCCCGATGCTCCTGAAGTTCTCCGGCACCTTGCTCCAGTTCTGCAGCTTGGTGACGTCGATTTCCTCCACCAGACCCTCGTCCACGTAGAACTGCAGCCACCCCGTGTAGGCGTGGAAGATGTCCGCCTGGGTGCCCGCCTTCATCTTGCCGTAGATGTCGGCATCGGAAGAACCGATCTCGAAGCTGACCGCGGCCTCGGGATACTTGCCCTTGAAGTCGATCCAGAAGTCCGCCGCGTCGTAGCCTGCCCAATCGAGTACCGCCAGCTTGCCGCTGGTCTGGGCGACTTCCTGGTCCGCGCTCTTCTGCGAGCATGCAGCAACTGAGAGCGCGAGCAGAACCGGGATCAGGAACAGGCGGTGCAGTGTCGTCATCATGGCGGACTCCCCATCGATTCTTGTTTCGGACCGCGCACAATCGTACGCCCAATTTCGGGCGGGAGCGCAACCTGTCTGGAGCGGGCCATTCAGCTCACCCAGTCCAGAAACCGGTACCGGGCGGCGACCAGCGGGAGAAACCAGGGGCGGCCCCAGTAGAGGCCGAGGGGAGCACCCGGAAACGGAATGCGCGCGAACGGATCCGACCGGACTGCGTCGCTGCCCAGGGTCTCGCCAAGACGGGTGCCCAGCTGGGTCGCCAGCGCAACCCCATGACCCGCATATCCCAGCGCGAAGTAATGGCCGTCGAGCTGTCCCGCATGCGGCATCGTGTCGAATGCGAAATCCAGCGTGCCGCCCCAGGCATATTCGACGCGCGCATCGCCAAGTTGTGGAAAGGCCCGGAGCATGCCGCTTTGCAGCACAGCGGCGCTTTCGCGCACCGTTGCGTCGGTCTCCGGCACGAAGCGCGCCCGGCCGCCGAACAGCATCCTGCGATCCGGCGTCAGCCGGAAATAGTGCAGGAAATGCCGTGAGTCATACATCATGCGTCCGCGCGGGCTCAGTTCCGACGCAAGCGCCTCCGAAAGCGGCTCGGTGACGATGATGTAGGAACCGATCGGCACGACTTTCCGCTGCAGCGAGCGCGTCACCTCTCCCGTGTAGCCGCTGGTCGCGACCACGACATCGGCTGCCTCGATCACGGTATCCTCGACCGTCAGGCGCCAGCCCGCACCGTGCCGTTCGATTCGTCTCACGGCTGCCACCTCGTGGAGGCTGGCGCCCGCTGCCTGCGCGGCGCGCGCCAGACCGGCGACATACTGCGCGGGATTGATGCCGGCACTCAGCGGATCGAGCAGAGCGCCATGATATCGGCCGGATCCGATTTCCTCGCTCAGATTGGCGGCCGGCACGACGCTCACTTCGTGTGAAAATTCGGTCCACAGCAGTTGCGCACTGCGCTGGAACTCATGGTAATGCGCCCGCTTGGATGCGAGCGCCAGATGTCCGCTGCGGCTGAACTGGCAATCCATGCGCTCGGCACCGACGAGTTGCTCGACGGTGTCGATGGCCTGCAGCGAGGCCTTGAAGAGCTCCCGCGCCATCGCGCGGCCATAGCGGGCTATCAGCGTACCAATGCCGAGCTTGAGCCCGGTCAGCACCATGCCACCATTCCGGGAACTCGCGCCCCAGCCGATCGTGTGCGCTTCCAGCACGGCAACGCTGGCACCGCGTCTGACAAGTGCCCGCGCGGCGCACAGGCCGGTGATCCCGCCCCCGACCACCGCGACATC
>JBAQWM010000184.1:0-8603 GCA_049298915.1 Steroidobacteraceae bacterium
CGGGACCCGGCGAGCGAGCGCGTAAGTTCCGGCGGCGCGAGCGAGCCGGGGTCCCGGCCGCCGGCGGCGCTGGCGCCGTCGCCATCGCGCCATTACGAAACGATCACGACAACTGAGCAACTCAAGTCCTGGCTCGACAGGCTCCAGAAGGCGCCGCTCTTTGCCTTCGACACCGAGACCACGAGCCTCGACTACATGCAGGCAGAAATCGTCGGCGTTTCGTTCTGCATCGAACCGGGCGTCGCCGCCTATCTGCCCATGGCGCACGACTATCCCGGCGCCCCGGACCAGCTCGACCGCAGGAAAACACTCGCGAAACTGAAGCCGCTGCTGGAGGACGCCGGGCGCCACAAGATCGGGCATCACCTCAAGTACGACGCGCATGTGCTCATGAATCACGACATCGGTCTGGCAGGCATGCGCTACGACTCGATGCTGGAGTCCTACGTGCTGAACTCCACGGCCACGCGCCACGACATGGATTCCTGCGCAAAGCATTACCTGGGAATCGATACGATCAAGTACGAGGCGGTCGCCGGCAAGGGCGCGAAGCAGATCACATTCAACCAGGTCGCCATCGAGGAAGCATCGGAATATGCCGCGGAAGACGCGGATGTGACCTTGCAGTTGCACCGCCTGCTGCATGGCGAGCTCTCGAAGCTGCCGCCGCTCCTGAAAGTGTACGAGGAGATCGAGCAGCCGCTGGTCCCCGTGCTGCTCGACATGGAGCATCGCGGCGCGCTGGTCGATCGCGAGCTCTTGCGCATCCAGAGCGGGGAGCTCGCAAAGCGGCTGGTCGAGCTCGAGGCCGACGCCCACAAGGCCGCGGGCCAGCCATTCAATCTCGACTCCCCGAAACAGCTGCAGGAGATCCTTTTCGACAAGCTCGGCCTGCCGGCGATGCGCAAGACCCGCACCGGGCAGTCCTCTACGGCCGAGGACGTGCTCGAGGAACTCGCCGACAAATACCTGTTGCCGAGGATCATCCTCGAGTACCGGGGCCTGGCGAAGCTGCGCTCCACCTACACCGAGAAACTGCCCGGGCAGATCGACGAAAAGACCGGCCGGGTCCACACCTCGTATCACCAGGCGGTTGCGGTGACGGGCCGGCTGTCGTCCAGCGACCCGAACCTCCAGAACATCCCGATCCGCACGCCCGAGGGTCGGCGCATCAGGCAGGCCTTCATCGCGCCCAAGGGCCACGTGCTGCTCGCGGCCGACTATTCGCAGATTGAACTGCGGATCATGGCGCACCTGTCGGGCGACGAAAGCCTGTGCCGCGCATTTGAGGCGGAAGGCGATATTCACCGTGCAACCGCGGCCGAGGTGTTCGATGTGGCGCCGGCGGCCGTCACCGCCGACCAGCGCCGCGCCGCCAAGGCGATCAACTTCGGCCTCATCTATGGCATGTCGGCATTCGGGCTCGCGCGCCAGCTCGGTATCGAGCGGCAGGCCGCGCAAGAATACGTGGGGCGCTATTTCGGCCGCTACCCCGGCGTGCGCGAGTACATGGAGCGCACGCGCGCAGTCGCGCGCTCGCAGGGCTACGTCGAAACCGTTTTCGGCCGGAGACTCTACCTGCCCGACATCAACTCGCGCGACCGGCAGGCGCAGCAGTACGCCGAGCGCAGCGCCATCAACGCACCGATGCAGGGCACGGCCGCCGACATCATCAAGCGCGCGATGATCAGGGTGCACGCCTGGCTCGCTTCCAGGTCGGTGCCGGCAAGGCTCGTCATGCAGGTGCACGACGAGCTGGTGCTGGAAGTCGCAAAGTCGGCGGTCGAAATGGTGCGCCGCGAGGTTGCGGCGATCATGAGCAGTGCCGCGGAGCTTTCAGTTCCCCTCAAGGTGGACACGGGCGTCGGGAAGAACTGGGACGAGGCGCATTAGAAATCCCAGTTGAATCAACGCCGTGCAGCAGTGGCGCCCGCGCGCCGGCCGCCGGAACTTTTTTCCAGACGTTTCTCTCTAAGGTATCGAGTGTCGCAAGACGCTCCCCGCTCCCCTCCCTGGGCGGGTCGCCCGGATTGCATCCCCAAGCCGGGTCTGTATGCCCGGCGGTCCTCACGGATCGCCGGGCGTCTTTTATCAGCCGCCAGTGGAAACGGCAGTGCGCATCGGCCGCCGTGCCAGCATCGCATCGAGCGCAGCCCGTGCCGAATCAACTTCGGCGCCGGTCACGGCCGAAAACAGCTGAACGGTAGCCCGGTCGAGCAGCAGCGCACGGGCCTTTTTCAGCGACTCGCGCGCCTCGTTGCGGCTCAGTTTGTCAGCCTTTGACAGCAGCACATGCACCGGGCAGCCGCGCGCGGCGGCAAATTCGAGCATGATGTTGTCGCTCGCCGCGAATCCGCGGCGCACATCCACGATGATGAGCAATCCCGCCAGCGATTCCCGCCGCTCGAAGTAGGCCTCCATCAGTCTGCCCCAGTGCGCGCGCATCGCAGGCGGCACTTTTGCATAGCCGTAGCCCGGCAGGTCGACGAGGCGCTTGCCCGGTCCCAGTTCGAAGAAATTGACCAGCTGCGTGCGCCCGGGTGTCTTGCTGGTACGGGCCAGTTCACGGCGCTGGACGATGGCATTGAGCGCGCTCGACTTGCCGCTGTTCGAGCGGCCCGCAAATGCGACTTCCGCGCCGGTATCGTCTCCAAAACCGGCCGGCGCATCGGCGCTGATCAGGAATCTGGCCCTGGGGTATTGCGACATCAGCAGGTGGACGGCGGCACCGGTGCCTTGCGTATAATTCCGGGCTCGTCGGCGGGCAGTCTAGCAGTAAGCCCGGAATCCCGCCCGCGGCACCGCTGGAGATCTGCGCCGATGAAACTGTTGCCCGCGTTTGTTGTCTCGCTGTCGCTCCTGACTGCAGGCGCGACGACCGCATTCGCCGGCGATGCCACCGTTGGAGCCCGCAAATCACCGGTCTGCGGCGCCTGCCATGGCGGGAACGGCATCAGCATGAATCCGGAATGGCCGAATCTGGCCGGCCAGCAGGAATCCTACATCGCCGCCCAGCTTGCGCTATTCAAGAGAGGCATTCGTGACAACCCCCTGATGAGGCCGATGGCCGTCTCGCTCTCGGACCAGGACATGCTTGACCTGGGAGCGTATTACGCGGAGCAGGCGCCCGCAGGACTCGAGGCCGATCCTGCGATCTACGAGTCCGGCGAAAGGCTCTACCGCGGCGGCGATCCCGAGCGCAAACTGCCGGCCTGCATCGCCTGTCATGGCCCGCAGGGAAAAGGCAATGGGCCGGCAAAGTATCCGGCACTGCGGGGGCAGCATGCGGTCTACACCTACAACCAGCTCAAGGCATATGCGGAAAACAGGCGACGCACGCCGGGTAACGACATCATGCAGGTCGTCGCCGCCAGGCTGACCGAGAATGAAATGCGCGCACTCGCCTCTTACACGCAGGGCCTGCGCTGATATTCCGGCATCAAGAGGATCAATCCGATGACCAGGCTTCTGATCTGCGCGCTCATGGCCGTTTCCACGCTGGCCGCTTGCGGCAAGAAACCGGCTGAAGAAACAGCTAAACCGGAGACGGCGCAGCAGGCTGCGCCGCCCGCCTCGGTGCCGGCTTCCGATGCCGAGCCGCTTCGGCCGCCGCCGGAAATGCAGCAGCCACTCGGCGAGAGCGATGGCGAGTCCGTGGATGCCGCCACGACGACGACGAGCCCGGTCGCCGCGGCGGTCGCCACAAATACACCCCCGGTTGCTGCGACCGAACTGCTGCGCTGGAGAAAGGGCGAGCATTACACCGAGTTTCCGGTCGCGCAGCCGGTCGGTACCCCGCCGGGAGTCATCGAGGTCATCGAGGGCTTCTGGTATGGCTGTCCCCACTGCTTCGAATTCGAGCCGCAACTGGTGGTCTGGGAGAAGAACAAGCCTGACTGGATACAGCTCCGACGCCTGCCGGTGATCTACAATGGAGTCACGCGGGAGGATGCGCGTCTTTATTTCACGCTCGAGGGACTCGGGCTCGTCGACAAGCTGCAGATCGAGGTCTTTCGCGAAATCCACATCCGTGGCCGGCCGCTGACCGTCGTGCGCGGCAACCAGCTGGATGCCGCGGCGACCGAGAAAGCCGCCCGCGAATTCCTGATGTCGCATGGGGTGTCGGCCGAGGATTTTGCGCGCCATTACCGCACGTTTTCGACTGAAAACAAGCTGCGCCAGGCCGAAAGCCTGGCGATCCGCTACCAGCTCGACCACACGCCGATTGTCGTGATCCAGGGCAAGTATCTGACCGATGCCACCATGGCGGGCGGCAGGGAAAAGCTGATCTTCCTGATCAACGACCTGGCGACCCGCGAACGTGGCGCAGGCTGAGAGACCGCCCTTGTGCTGAACTGCTTTGTTCCCGGCAACCAGGGCCTTGATCGCCTCGATCCGCCGCCGGCGGACATTCCCGAGGAATGCGTCTGGGTGGACCTGCTCGAGCCCGCGCTGACCGAGGAGCGCGCGGTCGAGCGCCTGCTCGCAATCGACGTTCCATCGCGCGAGGAGATGCGGGAGATCGAGACTTCGAACCGCCTCTACGAGGAAAATGGCACGCTGTACATGACGGCGACCGTGGTGACGAAAATCGACACAGATCGCCCGGAGTCAGCCGCCGTCACCTTCATCCTTTCGCGGAACCGATTGATCACGAACCGCTACGTGGATCCACTGCCATTTCGCCGCTTCATCGCCTATGCGGAACGTCATCCGGCGGCCGCCACGACGGCACCCGGCATCCTGGCGGGGCTCCTGGAGTCGATCATCGAGCGCACCGCGGATGTGCTGGAGCGCGTTGGCATCGGGCTCGACGACCTGTCGGCGAGCGTATTCGCGCCGGAGTCGAAGACTCCGACCCAGCCGCGCAACCTGCGTGGCGTCATGGAACGCATCGGGCGCGATGGCGACCTGACCTCGAAAGCGCGCGAGAGCCTGGTGTCGCTCGGCCGCCAGCTCACATTCATCCAGCAGTCGCAGGCGGTCCAGATACCGAAGGAAGTGCTGGCGCGCTACCGCAGCATGTCGCGCGACGTGCTCGCGCTCGCCGACCATGCCTCATTCCTCGCCAACAAGTCGAGCTTCATGCTGCAGGCGACACTGGGCCTGATCAATATCGAGCAGAACAACATCATCAAGATCTTCTCGGTCGCGGCCGCCGTGTTCCTGCCGCCAACCCTGATTGCGAGCATCTACGGCATGAATTTCCATTTCATGCCCGAACTCAGCTGGCCATTCGGCTACCCGCTCGCGCTCGGCATCATCCTGGTCTCCGCGGTCCTGCCCTACCTGTATTTCCGCCGTCGCGGCTGGTTGTAGGCCACCCAGGCTGTTGTTATTATTGCCTGTTGTTAGCTATACAGAATGTTCTGTATAGTTACATCATGAGCCGCCCACCAGTTGCAAAGGAAAAGATCCTCAACGCCGCCCGCCAGATCGTCGAACAGAATGGGGCCGGCTGCCTGACATTCGACGAGCTGGCCAGGGTCAGTGGAATCACGCGTGGCGGCATCACCTATCACTTCCCGACCAAGGAAGACCTGCTGCGCGGGCTGCTCGAGTCCGATTTCGCGCAGTGGGAGGAGTCGGAGACAGCGCTGACGCCAAGCGACTGCGATCCCGAGACCGCGCGCCTGCTCGGCTTCATCCGCAGCTATACCTCGCAGGACGAGTCGCGCCGCCGATTCCTCTGCGGGATGCTCTCCGCCGCGACGCTCGACCCGTCACTGATGGATCCCTGCCGGCTGGAGCTGCAGGAGCGGCTCGGTCGCAAGCAGTGGACCGAGCGCGACCTGCGCCTGCACATCCTGCATCTCGCCGCGGAAGGCCTGATGTGGCAGGAACTGTTCCAGATGTTCGCATTGCCGGCCCCCGCCCGGGCGCGGCTCGTCGGCCTGATGGAACGCCTCGCCCGGGAATGGGGCGAGTCACAACCCGGAAAAATCGCCAAGGAAGCCTGACCCATGCTTGCCCTTCGAATTGCGGCGGCCTTCCGCCCACACGGTCCAGTTGTCGCTCTCATGGCGGCACTGTCGGTTGCCGCCTGCGGCGGTCAGAACGAGCAGCAGGGATTCCCGCCTCCGGACGTCAGTGTCTCCACGGTCGTGCAGAAGTCGATCACCGAGTGGGACGACTATTCGGGTCACGTGGAGGCGGTCGATTCGGCCGAGATACGCGCGCGCGTGAGCGGCCACCTGAATGGCGTTCATTACCGCGAAGGCGGGCTGGTCAAGCAGGGACAGTTGCTGTTCACGATCGACGATCGCGAATACGCCGCTGCCACGGATGCTGCACGCGCCAATCTGGCGCGCGCCGAATCGCGCCTGAAGCTCGCGCAGCAGGAACTCACCCGCGCCGAGTCGCTGATCAGCGCACGCGCCGTGTCGCAGGGCGAACTCGAGGCGCGCCAGGTTGAATTCCTCCAGGCCGAAGCCGACAAGCTCTCGGCAGAGGCCGGCCTGGTGCAGGCCGAACTGAACCTCGGCTTCACGCGCGTCAAGGCGCCATTCGCGGGCCGTGCCGGCGAGGCGCTCGTGAATCCCGGCAATCTCGTCACTCCGAACGAGTCGCTGCTGACGACAGTTGTCTCCGTCGACCCGATTTACGTGACATTCACCGGCGACGAGCGCGCCTACCTGCGCTACCAGCAGCTTGCGCGCGACGGCAGCCGCGAGAGCTCCCGCGATGCGCCAAACCCGGTGCTGGTCGGCCTCGCGAATGAGGAAGGTTATCCGCACCGGGGCGAGATGGATTTCGTGGACAACGCGGTGAACCCCGCCACCGGCACGATTCGCGGGCGCGCGGTGCTGCCGAATCCGGACGGCGTGTTCACACCCGGCCTGTTCGCACGCGTGCGGCTGCTGGGCGGCTCGCAGACGAATGCGCTCCTGATCCACGAGCAGGCGGTGCTGACCGACCAGGACCGCCGTTACGTCTACATCCTCGGCAAGGACAATTCGGCCGAACGCCGCGATGTCAGGCTCGGCCCCCATGTCGAGGGGCTGCGCGTGGTCGAGTCGGGCCTCGCGCCCGGCGACAAGGTGATCGTGAACGGCATGCGCAAGATCTTCTTCCCGGGGCAGCCCATCAATCCGCGCGAGGTCCCGATGGACCAGCCGAACCTGCCGGCGCCCTCCTCCGTGGCTGCGCCGGCGCCGGGCTGAGCCGATGTCGAAACACACCGACTTCTCGCGGATCTTCATCGACCGCCCGATCCTCGCGACGGTGCTGTCGAGCCTGATCCTGGTCGCCGGCCTGATGGCGCTCCCGAACCTGCCGATCAGCGAATACCCCGACGTCGTGCCGCCGTCGGTGCAAGTAACCGCCAATTACCCCGGCGCGAACCCGCGCACGATCGCCGAGACGGTTGCCGCACCGCTGGAAGAAGCGGTCAACGGCGTCGAGAACATGATCTACATGAAGTCGACGTCGAGCTCGGACGGCGCGATGTCGTTGACGGTGACATTCAAGGGCGGCACCGATATCGACCTGGCTGCCGTGCAGGTGCAGAACCGCGTAGCTCAGGCCGTCCCGCGGTTGCCCGAGGCGGTGCGCGCGCTCGGCGTCACGACCGTCAAGGCCTCGCCGACCCTGACGATGGTCGTGCACCTGGATTCCCCGGACAAGCGCTACGACGCGCTGTACCTGTCCAACTACGCGAATCTGCGGGTGCGCGACGATCTCGCCAGGCTGCCCGGCGTCGGGCAGGCGATCGCATTCGGAATCGGCAACTACGCCATGCGCGTGTGGATCGACCCGGCGCGCGCCTCGGCTCGCGGACTCTCTGCCGGCGACATCGTCGGCGCTATCCGCGAGCAGAATGTCGAGGTATCGGCTGGCAGCATCGGCGGTCCGCCGACCCCGGCGGGTTCGGTCATGCAGATTTCGGTCAATGCGCAGGGCCGCCTGTCATCGCCCGAGGAATTCGGCGCAATCGTCGTGAAGGCGGACGGGGACCAGCTGACACGGCTCAGGGACGTCGCGCGCGTCGAACTGGGGGCCAACAGCTACGCGATTCGCTCGCTGCTCAACAACGAGGATGCGGCCGCCATCGCCATATTCGAGGCTCCCGGGGCCAACACGATCGCATTGTCGCAGGCGATCCGGGACCGGATGGCGGAACTGGAGAGGAATTTCCCGGAAGGCGTCCACTGGTCCGTCGTCTACGACCCGACCGTGTTCGTCAAGGACTCCATCCGCTCGGTGGTCACGACCCTGCTCGAGGCGATCGCGCTGGTCGTCATCGTGGTCGTGCTGTTCCTGCAGACCTGGCGCGCCTCGCTGATCCCGCTGGTCGCGGTGCCGGTCTCGATCATCGGCACATTCGCCGTGCTGTGGCTGCTCGGCTTCTCCATCAATGTGCTGAACCTGTTCGGGCTCGTGCTCGCGATCGGCATCGTCGTCGACGATGCCATCGTCGTGGTCGAGAACGTCGAGCGGCACATCAGCAATGGCATGACGCCGCGGGACGCAGCCCACCAGGCGATGAGCGAGGTGTCCGGACCGATCGTCGCGATCACGCTGGTACTCGCCTCGGTATTCGTGCCGCTCGCCTTCCTCGGCGGCGTCACCGGCGAGTTCTATCGCCAGTTCGCGGTCACGAT
>JBAQWM010000185.1:0-5739 GCA_049298915.1 Steroidobacteraceae bacterium
TTCCCGAGGCGTCGTGGCAGTGCATGACGCCTGTTTCCTGATTGGCATGGCAACCGTATCTATCGGTGTCGCCGGAATGCGGCGACGATGTCGCAGCGATCGCTGAGAGAACAATTGCAGCCGAAAGCCGCCCGAACACGCGATACACGGAAGTGAGTTTCACTTCACACCAAGTTTCGGCAGCGGAAGGTCTCCCTGGATGACTTTACACCCTTGCCACAATCTTGCCATGCGCTTTCCACGCATTCCGGCACCTCCCCACCGTGGCGGCTGCCTCTGCGGCGCCGTCCGCTACTCATACAACGCCGCACCGCTCGCGACCGTGGCCTGCCACTGCCGCGACTGCCAGAAACTCTCCGGCGCCACCAATCTCCTGACGATCTTTGCCGACCGCTCCGCATTTGGTCATGGACAGGGTGAACTGGCTCGTTACCGCAAACGCGCCGACAGCGGCCGCGAGGCCGATTACGTCCGCTGCGCTTCTTGCGGCACGCGCGTCTGGCACGAGCCACTCTCAGCGCCCCAATGGGTCTTTATCGCCGCGGGGAGCCTCGACGATCCATCTTGGGTCGTGCCCGTGGCGCACATCTGGGTTTCCCGCGCTGGGCCGTCCGCCCTGATTCCGGAAGGGGTCCGCATTTGGCAGAATGGCCCGGCCGATCGCGCCGAGCTGATCGCCGAGTTCAACAAGATCAATCCATGAAGCGCCGCTCGACCCTGAAACTGCTGGCCGGCGCCGCTGCCACGACGGGACTGAACGCAATTCTGCCCGGCATTGCCCGTGCGAACGCCGCGCGTCCGAACATCGTGGTCGTCGTCATCGATGATCTTCGCTGGGACGAGCTCGGCTTCTCCGGCCATCCCTACCTCGAAACGCCGAACATTGACCGGCTCGCGCGCGCCAGCACGTATTTCACGCACACGTTTCACACGACGCCGCTCTGCTCGCCGAACCGTGCCTGTATCCTGACCGGTGAATACGTCACCAAGCACGGCATCTACAACAACGTCGGCCGCGATTACTTGAGCCGGCAACTCCGCACGTTCACGGGCACGCTACAGAACGCCGGGTACCAGACCGCGCACATCGGCAAGTGGCACATGGGCGACAAGCCCACTCCGCGGCCGGGCTACGACCATTGGGTAAGCTTCGCGGGGCAGGGGAAGATCTTCGATCCTGAGCTCTACGAAGACGGTCGCCTGCACCCGGTGACCGGTTACATCACGGACATCCTGACCGACCGCGCCGTGGAATTCATCGAGAAGCGCCGCGATCGCGGCAATCCGTTCTGCCTGTTCCTCGGTCACAAGGCGATCCATCCGGATGCCATCCAGCGCGCCGATGCTTCGATCGACCCTTCCGGCCCGCATGGCTACTTCGCCGCCGACCGCCACCGCGGGCGCTATGCCGGGAAGGTCTATCCGAAAGCGAAGAGCGCGGACCCCACGGATACGAGCCGGATCGGCAGCGAAGTACTGCGCCGCATCCTGGAGCGAAAGTCCTTGCCCGAGATGATGAAGGAGTTCGGCGCGACCATGTACGAAGGCTCCGACCAGCAGGGCATCCGTGACCGGGCCGAGATGATGCTCGCGGTGGACGAGAGCATCGAGCAGCTGGTCAACACGCTTGAAACGCAAGGTATTGCCGACGACACCGTATTCGTCTTCACGAGCGACAACGGCTATTTCTTCGGCGAGCACGGCCTGAGCATCGAGCGGCGCTTCCCCTACGAGGAATGCATCCGTTCGCCGCTGCTGATCCGCTACCCCTCGCAGTTCGAGGCTGGGCGACGAATCGAGGAACTGGTGTCCATGATCGACATCGCACCGACGCTCCTGCGACTCGCCGGCGTTCCCGTGACGCCTAACATCCAGGGCCGCTCACTGGAGAAACTCGCGAACGGCATTACTGAAAACTGGCGCTCGTCGGTCCTGGTCGAGTACTACTCCCACGACCAGCCCATGCCCTGGGTGCTCGACGTGGACTACCGCACGATCCGTACGAAGAAACACAAGCTCATCCACTGGGTGCAGTACCCGGATCTCGACGAGCTGTACGACCTCGAAGCCGATCCGCTCGAAATGCAGAATCTGGCCGGGCGCGCCGATACGGCCGAACTACGAACCGCACTCCGTGCCGAATTGTTGCGCCTGGTCGGGCAGTCCCTGTCGCTCTAGGGTGTCAGTCGCCAGCCGGTCAGCACATTGCTCGCCGGAACCACTAGATAACCTTCACCCACGCCAAATCCCGTCGTGGGCCGGGATACATTCTGTTCGTCGGGAAATTCGATCGGAGCGCCCGCCGACCCGCTCCAGATCACATTACCGTTAGCAGCGTTTAGGGCGTACACGGTTCCGGTGAAGGAACCGATGGCCACCACGTCGTCGATCACGATCGGTGCGGACATGAGCCCACCATCGCCCATGAACGTCCACAGCGTGTTGCCGCTTACCTGGTCGATGGCTCGAAGCGTATCGCCGCTGCGGAAGAAACCGGTCTGCCCGGAGAATGCGGGCGCAACCGTCGCGCTGAACGAACCAAGGACCGTACCGGTCCCGGCATCAAAAATTGGATTCGGCGGATTAATCGACGGATCGCGGACGAACAGCTTGCCATTCGCATACACGCTGGTCTTGCCGCCGCCGCCGACACACGGGCCCGCGTAGTGCCAGAGCGTGGTGCCGGTCTGCGGGTCGAGCTTGTAGACCTGGCAGGGATACGACACGAACACGCCGTCGTCAGAGACGGTCGGCGAGCTCTTGTCACCGCCCGACACCGGTACCCACCAAAGCAAGTCTCCAGTCGTTTCGTCGACCGCATGAACCCTGCCGCCGCCACCGACGTAAACGATACCGTTCACCGCCGTCGGTGGCGCCGTATAGGCGTTCTGCTGGTACAGCTGCGTGGACCAGCCCGGGGCGCCGGTTGCGGCGTTGAATGAACGCAGCAGACCATCGTAGTTGACGACGAAGAGTCTGCCGTGATCATAGGTGTGACCCGACCACGCGGCGAACGTGGCGGCAATGGAGATCGGCCCCCACGCAACATTGCCAGTGGCCAGGTCCAGTGCATACAGGGAAGTTCCGTAATTGGCACCGGAAACGTCGACGTTCGTAGTCACGTACACCTTGCCATCGGCGATCACCGGATAGGAGATGATGCCGTTCAAGGTTGTCGACCAGTTCGCGCTGGGCGGGAGCACTGGGCCGCTGCCGCCAAAGACGGCGCGTCCTGAGTGCGCGTAGTCGATCTGGTAAGCGACAGAGCTGCTGAGAGGCGGTGCCGGCGAAGGATTCGGCTGGATCACCGTGACGGTCGTGCTATCCGACAAGCCATCCAGTTGCGCAGTGACAGTTGCCGCCCCTGGATTGATTCCCGTGATCAATCCCGTGGCACTCACGGTGACAATGGCCGTGTCCGTGGACGACCACGTGGCCTGCGTCGTGATGTCTCGGATGCTGTTGTCTGCGTATCGTCCGGTAGCCGCAAGCTGCCCGCTCTTGTTCACGCCGAGCGTGGCCGACGGGGGTGACGTCGTTACGGACATAAGCGTCTGGCCCGGCCCGGCGACCGTGACCGGGGTGTAATTGAAGCCGCCGAGCAGCAGGCCGGAATCGGCCGTGGCGCCAGCCACGGCGAAGACGTCGATGACGCCAACCAGGACCAGGCGATCGCCGCCATTGAGACTGCCCGCGGGGATCGTGAAATCGCTCACCGTGATCGGCAGATCCAGCAGGCTCCCCGATGGCCACACGAGAAAGCCGTCGGTGTCGATGATGCCCAGCGCATAACGCGAGGTGCTGTTGGGTGCGGCGCCGGACCAGCTCACCAGGTTCGAGTTCTGCGACGACCAGGTCGAATTGGCGGCGGGCACGACGATTGTGGGATAAGTGCTGAATTGTCGGTGCGAGGAGGAGTAGGTGGCGCTGCCGATCCTCACACTGAAGGACACCTGAGCGCCGGGATTGATGGTGAACTCGCCTTCGTAATCCTGGCGTGCCGCCACGTAGGGGAGCACGACGCCGTTGATCGTGACCGTGGCATCCGTGATCGGCGCGGTGCCGGCTTGATTGAATACTTCGACGATTGCGCCTGTGTTGTTTTGACCTGACGCGAATCCGGGTGGCGTCGCACCCGTCGGGAAACCGAGCACGATGGCCGCAATGTTGACCTGCCCGACGGGACCTATACCGCCGTTGCCGCCACCTCCACCGCCGCCGCATGAGGACAGCCCCACGCAGGCTAACAGTGCGCTGATGCGCAGAAGGATCGTAAGCCGTGTTCTCACAGGCGTAACAAGCAGTGGCGGTTCCCCGCCGATGACTTTACGCCCTCAGAGGCGTGGGTGGAAACAATTGCCGACGGCAAGTCAGTTCGCGAACGGGCCGCTCAGGATATAGGTCTGGCCGAATGCCGTACTGAACGCCAGGCCGTTTGTTCCCCACGCGGATAGTACGTATAAAAGGCGGCCTTTCTGTTGCTGCCGAGTGTAGCGCCGGGCCGTGCACGGGGGGTACGCCGGCGAGAATCCGATTGCCGCGCGCCTCGGCAGCGCCCGACATCGCGGCGACTGCAATCTGAACTCAGAACAACATGCCCGACTGTCCCGACGGCGGCGCCCGCGGTCCCAACGACGCAACCGCGGGATCCTCGTCTCCCCGCTCCCGCCGGTGCGCGAGAATGCGCGCAATGACCTCGGGGTCTTCAATGCTCGCGATTTTCGGCGAAACGACCGGATGCGGCGCGGACCGCCTCTACTCCCACTCGATGGTCGCTGGCGGCTTGCCGGAGACGTCATAGACGACCCGCGACACGCCCTTTACTTCGTTGACGATGCGCCGTGCGACATGATCCAGGAAATCGTAGGGTAGCCGCGCCCAGTGCGCGGTCATGAAATCGACCGTCTCGACCGCGCGCAGCGCGATCACCCAGTCGTAACGCCGGCCGTCGCCCATCACCGCGACCGAGCGCACCGGCAGGAAGATCGCCATGGCCTGGGCGACGCGATCATAGAGCTCGTGGGCGCGCAATTCGTCGATGAATATCGCATCGGCGCGGCGCAAAAGCTCCGCCGCCTCGCGCGTCACACGACCTAGGATGCGCACGCCGAGTCCCGGGCCGGGGAACGGGTGGCGACTCACCATCTCGCGCGGCAGGCCGAGCTCGACCCCGATGCGCCGGACTTCGTCCTTGAAGAGTTCGCGCAGCGGCTCGACGAGCTTCAGTTTCATGCGCTCCGGCAGCCCGCCGACATTGTGGTGCGACTTGATGACATGCGCCTTGCCGGTTTTCGCACCGGCGGACTCGATGACATCCGGATAGATCGTGCCCTGGGCGAGCCAGTCCACGCCTGCGATCCGGTGCGCCTCCTCCTCGAACACCTCGATGAACAGGCCGCCGATGATCTTGCGCTTGCGCTCCGGGTCTTCCTCGTCGGCGAGCGCCGCGAAAAACCGCTCTGCCGCATCCACGCGGATCACATTAAGGCCCATGTGCCGCGCGAATGTCTCCATGACCTGTTCGCCTTCTCCAAGGCGTAGCAGGCCATGATCGACGAACACGCAGCTCAACTGCGCACCAATCGCGCGATGCAGGAGCGCGGCAACCACCGACGAATCCACGCCGCCCGACAGGCCAAGCAGGACCTTGCCTGCCCCTACCTGTTCGCGAATCCGCGAAATCAGGTCCGCCACGATGTTGCCGGCATCCCAGAGCGCATCGCAGCCGCAGATCTCGCG
>JBAQWM010000186.1:0-9940 GCA_049298915.1 Steroidobacteraceae bacterium
GATGATCGCCTTGTCGATGCAGTGGGACCTCGGCAGCGCGCGGTCGCCGGTCGCAACGGTAGCGCGTAGCGTCGGATCGGTGGAATTCGCGACCGGTGACCGCTGGCAGCCGATGTCGGAAGCCAGAGGCGCACTCGCAAGAGGCGCAAGACTTCGCACGCTGGCAGGCGGCGGTGTGGCGCTTGCGCTCGATGGCGGGGCATTGCTGCGCCTCGCCGCCTTGACCGAGGTGCAACTGGAGGGACCGCGGCGGGTGTCGCTGCGAGCGGGCAAGCTCTATCTCGACAACCACGGCAGCGTCGGCACCGGATACCAGATCGAGACCCTTGCGGGCACCGCGCGCGATGTCGGCACGCAGTTCGAACTGCATGTCGCCGACGGCGTGCTGCGCCTGCGGGTGCGCGAAGGGCGCGTGGAAATCGATCGCGGCGGGCGCCTGCTCAGCAGCTCGGCCGGCGAGCAGCTCGAGATCGACGCGCTGGGCGGGGTCACGCGTTCATTGATCGCGACGACCGCCGCCGCGTGGCAATGGATCGAGACGACCGCTACCGCGCCAGACATCGATGGCCAGCCCGCGACGGTATTGCTGGCCTGGGTTGCCCGCGAGACCGGCAGGCGCTTGCATTACGAATCGCCGTCCGTCGCGACTCGCGCGGCCACCGTGATCCTGCACGGCAATATCCGCCACCTCGCGCCGCTCGCAGCACTCGACGTCATGCTCGCGACCACTGATCTCGAATATGTGCTGATCGGCGATACAATGGAGGTCCGGACCCGCAACGAGTTCTGACCCAGGCAGTGAGGAAACTGACGCTGCTGCTGGCCTTCCTGCCGGGTGTCGCCGTAGCCACGGCATACCAGGGACAGACCGTAGAGCAGGCGCTCAGGCAATTGCGCGAGCGCGGGATCGCGCTGTTCTACAGCAGCGACCTGGTGAAGCCCTGGATGCGCATCGAACGCGAGCCGCAGGCCACTGAGCCGCGGGCCCTGCTGGTCGAGATCCTGGCGCCGTACGGCATCACTGTCAGCGACGGCCCGGATGGTTCGCTGGTGCTCGTACGCGCTGCGCAGCGTGCGCCACGGCAGGCGGCGCCGGGAGCACCGCACCGTCCCGCACCGACGCCGCTCGACGCGGTCGTCGTCAGCGCGAGTTCCTACCTGTTCGGAGACGAGGCGCTGCAGTCCTCGACGTCGTTCGATGCCGGCGACCTCGAGATGCTGCCCGAAATCGGTGAAGACCCGATACGCGCGATTTCGCGCCTTCCCGGCGTCGCGCGCCAGGACTTCTCCAGCCGCGTCCACCTGCGCGGAGGCACCGATGAAGAAACGCTCGTGCGCTTCGACAACCTGAGGCTGTACGACCCGTTTCACTTCAAGGATTTCTACGGGATCTTCAGCACGATCGATCCCGGCATCGTCAGCGACATCCGTGTCTACACGGGCGGCTTTCCGGTGACATTCGGTGATCGCAGCAGCGGCGTGGTCGAAGTCGCGCCGCGCCTGCCGGGCCGGGAGGTCCACGGCCAGGCGGAATTTTCCCTGTTCACCGCCGGCGTGGCGCTTGACGGTTCCTACAACGGCGGCGCCGGCGACTGGGCGGTAGCCGGCCGGCGCAGCAACATGGGGCTGTTCTTCGACCTGACCAACCAGTCACTCGGCGAGCCCGATTACCACGATCTGTTTGCGCACGCGGGCTACCGCATCAATGACAGGCTCGCGATATCCGCCAATGTGCTGACCTTCGTCGACAGGATCACGGCGACCGACACCGACCAGGAGGAAACGGCGCGCGCCGAGTACAAGGACGCCTACTACTGGCTGCGCCTGGACTTCGGGGAGCATGACGGTCTGGGCGGGAGGATGCTCGTCGCGCGCACCGACCTCAGCAGCGAGCGCAGCGGCATCACGGAGCTTCCGGGCGTGGCGACCGGCTCGCTGGAGGATGAGCGCGACTTCAGCATGAACTCGATCCAGGCCGACGCATGGTGGCGGCCGGGCGCACGCTCGGTGCTGCAGGTTGGGGCCGAGTGGCGCCAGATGAGTGGGGATTACCGTTACACTGACGACGTCGAATTCGCATTGCTGTTCCTGACGCCGGGTGCGCCAGCCAGGCCGACGCGCTCGCGCTCGATCAGCTTGCGCCCATCCGGCCACCAGGCCGGTGCCTACCTGAACTGGCGCTTCGAACCCACCGACACGATTACCACGGACCTCGGACTGCGCTGGGACCGCGAAACGCTCGCGGCCGGCGACGGCTCGCAGATCAGCCCACGGGCAGTGCTGATGTGGCGCCCCGGCGGGGACACAAGACTGCGACTTTCCTGGGGCCGCTATTTCCAGGCCCAGGGCATCAACGAGCTGGATGTTTCGGACGGCGAGCGCCGCTACTCGCCGGCGCAAAGGGCGACGCACGGTGTCGCGAGCATCGAGCACGACCTGACACCCGCGCTGACGCTGCGCGCGGAGATCTATCGCAAGGACTACCGGAATGTCCTGCCGCGCCATGAGTTGCTGATGAACACGCTGATCGTGCTGCCCGAACTGAAGCCCGACCGCATCCGCATCGCGCCGGACTCCGCGCGTGCGGAAGGGGCGGAGATATCTCTGAATTACAGTGCCGGCGCCATCAACGGCTGGCTGAGTTTCAGCGTGTCGGAGGTGTACGACGTGGTGAACGGCCAGAAACTGCACAGACGCTGGGACCAGCGCAACTATGCAAGCGGCGGGCTCGGCTGGCGCGGCGGCAACTGGGAAGCATCGATTGCCGGCAATTGGCACACGGGCTGGAGGACGACCGCGCTCGAACTGGCAACACTCGAGCCCGTCCCGCTGGTCGCGGTTGGCAAGCGAAATGCATTGCGGCTGTCCGATTTTGCGAGCATCGATCTGCGCGTCGCGCGGCGCTTCGACCTGGGATCGGCCGGCGAATTGACGGCTTTTGTCGAGCTCAACAACCTGGTCAAGCGCAGCAACCAGTGCTGCGTCGAATACCAGCTCGAGGATGAATTCGACCCCCCCGTGTTCGACGTCGAGGTGCAGGATTCGCTGCCGTTGATTCCTTCGGCCGGTTTCGTCTGGAAGTTCTGAAAGAAAAAGGCCCCCATGAGGGGGCCTTCGCATCCATCGATTCGATGCAGGTCATCAGGCTGCAGGTTCGGCTGCAGCTTCCTCAGCCGGAGCAGCCGCAGGCGCGGGCGGCCGGTCCGAATTCCACATGTCGCGGATGATCATCCACTTGCCGTCCATGTTCTGCAGAACTTCCACGTAATTGCCGCTGTCGATCACGGCACCGGTCGCATCGTTGACCGTGTAACCGCCTGTGTGCCAGGCAAGATCGCCCGAAACCCCGACCTCGTCGCCATCGCTGATGACGAGCGTGACGCCTGCGGCTTTCGCCCCGGCACTGTCCTGCGCAATGAACGCGCGAATCGCTTCGCGGCCCACGGCCGCCGGTGCACCCGGCGCCATGACGACCGCGGCGTCCGAGTACTTCGCGGCGATCGCGTCGGCGTCCCCGGCGCTGTAGGCGACGACCCAATCGCGGACGCTCTGCTTGATTTCACTGGATACGGCCGCCGTGTCTACCGCCTTCTGGCATCCGGCGAGCGCAACCATACCCGCTGCAATGACTGCAACTGACTTCAGAATATTCACGATTTCCCCTCTGGCTGATGTTTGATTGTCTGGCCGCCGATCACGGCGGTTCATGTACCATTCTACCCCGTCCGGGAGAATTCATGCGCGACCTGACCCAGGGCCCGATCCCGGGGAATCTCCTGCAGATGGCCGTGCCGATCGCCGTCGGCATGCTCGCGCAGACCCTGTATTTCCTGGTCGACCTCTATTTCGTCGCTCGACTGGGGGATGCCGCGATCGCGGGTGTGAGCGCGGGTGGCATCGCGATGTTCTTCGTGATGGCAATGACCCAGACTCTTGGGGTCGGAACTGCGGCGCTGGTCGCGCAGGCGGTGGGGCGCAAGGACCCGGCCGACGCGAATCTGGTGTTCAACCAGGCTTTCGCGCTGGCGGCGACCTGCATGGTATTCACGCTGATCGGCGGCTACCTGCTGACGGCAGCTTACATGCGCTCGCTCGGCGCGGACGCCGCGACCGTCGAAGCCGGCATCACCTATCTCTACTGGTTCCTGCCGGGACTCGCGCTGCAGTACGCGAACATGGTGATGATGTCGGCGCTGCGCGGCACCGGCGTCGTCAAGCCGACCATGATCGTGCAGATGGCGACCGTGCTCCTGAATGTGATCCTGGCGCCGGTGCTGATTGCGGGCATCGGCACCGGCCGGCCGCTGGGCGTCGCAGGCGCGGCGCTTGCCAGCACGATTTCGGTGTTTGCCGGCCTGCTGCTGCTGGTCGGGTACTTCCGGCACCTCGAGAAATATGTGCACTTCCGCGCCGCACTGTGGCGGCCCCGACTGGCCGTGTGGGGCCGGATGCTGAATATCGGCATTCCCGCGGGCGGCGAATTCGCGCTGATGTTCATCTACATGGCGGTGATCTACTGGGTGATCCGCGACTTCGGCGCCGCCGCGCAGGCGGGATTCGGCGTCGGCACGCGCCTGATGCAGGCGATCTTCCTGCCGGCCATGGCCATCGCCTTCGCGACCGGGCCGATCGCCGGGCAGAATTACGGCGCGAAGCTGTTTGGACGCGTGCGCCTGACATTCCGCGCCGCGGCCATCATGAGCACCGTGCTGATGTTGGCGCTGACGCTCATCTGCCAGTGGAATCCGGGCTGGCTGGTCGCGCAGTTCAGCGGCGACCCCGGGGTGATCGCGGTCGGTTCGCAGTTCCTGCGCATCATCTCCTGGAATTTCGTGGCCTCAGGGCTCATCTTCACGTGTTCCGGGATCTTCCAGGGCCTCGGCCACACCTGGCCGGCGCTCCTGAGCAGCTCCTCGCGCATCCTGAGCTTCGTGCTGCCGGCGATCTGGCTGTCGACGCTGCCCGGTCTCGAGCTGGATCATGTCTGGTACCTGTCGGTCGCGAGTGTCATGTCGCAGATGGTGCTGAGCCTGGTGCTGCTGCGGCGCGTGATGCGCGAGCGGCTCGAGTGATCTGAAGCGCACTTGCACGGATGCGCGAGTGCCCGCCGCCATGCTTCAAAATTGCCGCGACAGGCTGCGGCCCAGCCGGATCAGCGCGGCATTCGTGACCGCGACGGAATCGGCAGGATAGAGGTCGGCACGCAGCACGGCATAGCGCGTGCTCTTCAGGATGTGGATTTCGTTGCCATCGATATATGCGCCATTGCCGATTCCCGGCACGTTGACGATCGGGCGTTTTGCCAGGAGCGCGCCCTTGCGCACATTGAAGAAGCGCTCGATCGCATCGTTCATCACATGGATGATTATGCTGTCCGTGTATCCGACGCCGCTCGCTGTAAGCGTGCAGGTGGTCGGAGCAGCGCGGCCGTGGACGGCAGCGCCGACCTGCAACTCCACTTCCGCGAGGTCGATCAACGGGCACTGCACATCGGAACCGCCATCGCCCGGCTTCCACACCCGGATCCAGTTGCCGGTGCCGGCCTTGCCGGTCTCCACCCAGCTGTCGCCGCTCACCGTATAGGTGCCGCCGTCCTCGCCGCCGGCCCAGCGCGATGACCATTGCCCGCCGGACGCCTCCATCGTGCCCCAGTGCTCGAAGGGCCGCGCATTGACGCCAAAATAGCGGTAACTGCCATCCTCGCGGATGTGCCAGTACATGCTGAGGCCCGGCTGCGCCTGCTTCCACATGCCGAGCAGGGCCGGATCGACCTTTGGTCCGGCCGCGGCCGCCTGCGTGAGCAGGCCTGCGACCGCTGCAAAGAGGACTACAATTCTCGACAGGTTTCGAATGTCCGGCATTGCATTATTTCTCCGCTTGCCCAGATTATGCCCGCGGCGCTTCCACGAGCGCGATCTCCACACGCTTGTTGCGCTTGCCTTCATTGCGGATCCGCAGCACGCGGATGCCTCCGATCTCGGAGATGTCTCTGACATGCGTGCCGCCGCAAGGTTGCAGGTCGATGCCGGGAATCCGGAGCAGCCGGATTCTTCCGGTGCCGCGCGGCGGCTGCACGCTCATGGTCTTGACCAGCTCCGGCTGCGCGTCGAGCAGCGTCATGTCGATGTCGAAATCGAGCCGCGCCTTGTCGGGCGAGATATTGCCACCGGTTACCGGCGCGACGACGACACAGGACATCACGTGCAGCGCCGTGTGCAGGCGCATCAGCGCATAGCGGCGCGGCCAGTCGAGCTCGAGCGATAGCTGTTCGCCGGGTGCCGGCGGTGCTGCGCCGGGCGCCAGGATGTGGTTGACGTTTCCCTGCGCTTCGCCCTTGCGCGTGTCGAGGATGGAGAGGCGCTCGCCGCTCTCGCGCACCATGTATCCGGTGTCGCCGGGCTGGCCGCCGCCCTGCGCATAGAAAATGGTGCGATCGAGCTCAACAAGGCCCGGGCGGGCGGCAACCACACGCGCCGTCGCGGTTTTCAGGTAGGCGTCGTCGCGATACAGCAGTTCGGTTGCCATGGGATCCCGCGCCGGGCGGCGAAGTATGCCGGCCGGCGCGGGGATTATGACGCGGGATGGCTCAGGGATCAGGCACAAAGCCGCCCGGGAAGGGATCGGGGGAGTTTCTGGCGTAGCGTCCGCCGGGTATCACGCCCCGGGCGAGCAGATTCCGGTGCGAATCGTAAAAAATCCGGATCATGGATTCGGGTTCGCTGCTCGCGCGCTCGAAATTCGTGTAGATGGCGCCGGAATCCCGGCGCTCCCCATGCCCGGTGCCAAGCCGTCCCGGCAGCTTTTCCGCCTTGGCGCTGTCGCGGCGTGATTCGGCCGCGGCTCCCGCATCCGGGCGCGGCGCGGACCGCAGCGGCTCGGCATCGCCGGCGGCGACCGAATTCTGCGGCAGGAAATTGTGCTCTGGCGCACGCTCGCGGAATATGGCGACGCCGATGACGCCCACATTGTCGGGTCGCCCGGTACGGGCCGCATAGGAATCGGGCAGCGAAGTGAAATAGAAGGCGGCCACCTCGTTCATGTTTTTCCGCCACCCATCTATTTCAACGCTTCCGTAGGCGTCGAGCACATAACCGCTCTGGCCTGGCGCTGCACCGCGGCCATTGATCACATTGATTCCATCCACGGAGGTCACGGCGAGGATCCGCCCGCGGTCACGATTGCGGATGCGGACTTCGTATTCATGGCCAGGCTCACCGACCACGTGGCGCTCCCCCGCATGCCAGTAAACGGGCAGCGAACGTCCCGCCGAGCGGTCGTAAATCTCGACCTCCACGGGCGGGCGGGCGAGGGCGGCGAGGGGGAGAAACAAGGCCAGCAGCGTAAAGGCGTGGAGGCTGAAACGGCTCATGGCAGGCTCCGGTAAATGGGTCGTGCCAGGTTTAACGCCAGCTGTCGCCGCTACGGGTTTGTATATACAATATGTCAATACAGCCATGCATCAGCACGCCGAGGAGTTTCATGCCTCAGAATTTGCTGTCCAGATTGACGCGCCGGCTGGCCGCTGCGGTCTCTGCAGAAACGCCGATGGAGTCGCAATCCCCCGTCGCGGCGTCTGAGGCGGCCGTGGTTGAAATCGTGCAGAACATTGCGCGCCGGGAATTACCGGCAGGCTCGAAAAAAGCGGCGATTTCGCTTCGTCTCGATGCCGATGTCCTGGACTGGTTCCGGGCCCAGGGCGCTGGCTACCAGACCCGCATCAACGCGGTCTTGCGTGCCTACAAAGAGGCGTCTCACTGAGAAAAAGCTTGTTAATTCAGTGCAGTATTCAGTTATCGGATAGTTATATTCATTGCATATATAGCAGAAAACGACTTCGAGACCGGTTCAGCGCGATTCCAGGCCGGTGATCGCCAGCTCGATCAGGGCCGCGAGCTCCGAGGGACGGTGATCCGGAAAGTCGAAGGCGGGTCCGCCGTACGCGGCGACTGTCATTCCTGACCAGTCCGGCCCGACCCGGTAGCTCGGGCACAGGATGCGTATTGGATGAGCGGGCCGCCAACAAGCAGCGGTGCCCTGGACCCGGTACGGCGCCTCGGGACCCGCCTGGAGTTCGGGGATGGCCTCCTCGATTTGCGCGAGATCTGCCATCGCCGCGCCCAACTGGGCGCGGTCCAGGTGCAGCTGCTCGACTGCCGTGTTGTTGGTCAGTGTGAAGCGCACACCGCTCATCCGCTCGCCTGCGTCGATTCGATGACGACCTCGGGTCCCAGAATGAAGATCTCGAATTCGCTTGCATCGCTCCTCAGTACGGTCTGCCATCCTTGTGTGAATATCTGCCGCGCGCATCGGGCGCGTTCCAGCGCATGTCCACATCCGGGTAATACGCCGAGTCTTCGTCATCGCGATTGCTGATTTCGAGATAGACCGCCGGCTGGTCGCTTCGGTTGATGAAGTGATGTCCGTCCTCGCGGCCGGCCGGGAAGCCGACGAACTGACCTGCTTTCAGCACGCGCTCGCCGGCATCGGTGACGAGCACGACCTCGCCCGACAGCATGTACATGAGTTCGTCCTCATGCGTGTGCCAGTGGCGCATCGAGGATTCCTTGCCCGGCGCGAGCACGGTGTAATTGATGCCGACCGTGGTGAGCCCCGCAGCATCGCCGAGCGCGCGCTTTTCACGTGGCAGGACGCGCGATCGGAATGGATCGGGGTATCCGGAGTCGGTGTTCGGATTCAGGTCGAGGGGGTTCATTGGCGTTGCGCTTGATTTCATGAGCTTGACCGCTTATGAGATGGTTAAAGGCATCCAACATCAGCGCCGTTCCGGCAGGATGAAGCGCGGCAGACCGGCGTCTTTTGCCTGCTTTTCAAGGATTGCGAGATCGCCCTCCCGCAGCGCCGCAATTTCATCCTGGCGCGCGCGCAGTACGATCAGCAGCGCATCGTATTGGTCGCGCAAGCCCTGCGCCGGCGGGTAATCGGAGTTGTCGTTCGATTCGTAGAGCCATGCGAGTCGCGAATACAATTTCGCACCGCCGTCGCGTCCGGCCAGCAAGTCATAGCTGACCTCCGCCTGCGGATTGTGCAGCTCGCCCTCGATCGCGTCGCAGGCATTGAGCACGCGCCCGGCGGTGGCAACGATCTCCGCCGTCGCAGGATCGCCAGCGAGCCGATCGCGCAGATCGCCGACCTGCGTGCGGATCGCCGCGATCTCGGCAACGTGATCCACGACATCGTCGAGCGCGTTGCGCACGGCGAGCGTGTAGGCCACATTCTGCCGGATGTCCTCCGCCGTCATCGGCGCGCGCGGATCCGCTTCGATCACAACCGCGCCCACGACATCCGCGCCGGCGCCACGCAATGTCAGCGTGTAGCGACCCGGCGGCGCGAGCGGACCCTGCTCCACACCGCCACCGTCGGTCTTCGCAGGAAGGCGCTTTGCGCCTTCCATGCGCAGGTCCCAGGAAACGCGATTGAAGCCGGCCTCCTTGGTCAATTCCGGTTTCGGTTCACCGGACGGCTCATCCGGGTCGTCCTTCGGATATTTCGGCGGCTCGATCTCGCTCGAAAGCGTGCGCACGAGCAGGCCGGAGGCGTCCCTGATGTCCAGCTCAAGCTTGCCCTCGGGCTCTACGGCCAGCCAGTAGCTGATGAGGGCCCCATAGGGCGCATTCGGGATCTTGCCGGCCGGCGGGTAATCCCAGCGCTCGTCGGAGCGGAAGCGATTGCCGTTTTCGACCGCGAGGATGGCAGTGGTCGTCGGCAGGATTTTCAGGGCACGGAGCGCCGCCAGGTCTTCCAGTACCCAGATGCTGCGCCCGCGTGTTCCGACCACCAGGTCGCCGTGCTTGGCCTCGAGGTCCGTGACCGTCACGGCCGGCAGATTGAGCCGCAATTCGCGCCATTCCTGCCCCGCGTTGCTGGAGAACCAGATGCCCCGGTCGGTGCCGAGGTAGAGATAGTCCGGATCGGCCGGGTC